>JAUTXJ010000150.1 GCA_030838075.1 Acidobacteriaceae bacterium | reverse complement strand
GCATAAGCTCGCAAATATATTTGAAGCCGATGGGGACTTCGTGAAGGGTCCGACCAAATTTGGTTGCGATTTTATCGATCAGTTTGGTTACGGAAAATGTTTTGGCGATATCGCCGGGGAGATTGCGGGTGCCGGCGAGGTGCCAGACCAGCAAAGCGAAAAGTTGATGGGGATTGAGGAAGGAACCGTCGCGATCGATAGCTCCGATGCGATCGCCGTCACCATCGGCGCAAAAGCCGGCGTCGTATTTGCCGGCGAGCACAGCGTCGCGCAGCGGTTGGACATGCGGTTCGATGGGCTCGGGGTGCGCGCCGCCGAAACGCGGGTCGTGGGTGCCGCGAATTTCGTCGCAGTGAATGTTGTTGCGAGTGAAAAGCTCGCGCAGTAATCCTGCGGACGAGCCGTGCATGGGGTCGGCGACGAAACAGAAATTTGCTTTTCGCAAGCGATCCCAATCGATGAGCTTTTCGAGTGCATCGAGGTATGGAGCGCGCGGGTCGAGGGTGTGCAGTAAATCTTTGCGCGGCGGAAGCGGTGGCGTGGCGCGATGCGTCGCGACATCTAATTCCTGTTCGATCTGCGCGACGATGGAGGGAAGTGCGCTGCTCCCATAGCTCGCTTTATATTTAATTCCATTCCAACGATAAGGATTGTGGCTGGCTGTAATGACGACGCCGCCGGCTGCTTGTCGTTGGCGAACCAGCAGCGAGACAGCGGGAGTGGGGCAGGGCTTGTCGGTTAGCCACACCGACGTGCCGGTTGCGGTGATGACGTCGGCGACTGCTGCGGCCACGGTGTCGGATGCGAAACGATGGTCGTAGCCGATGATTACTCCTTTGCGTGCGTCTTCGGAGCGAATCACGTAGCGGGCGATGGCGTTGGCTGCCAGGCGCGCGTTGGCGAAAGTGAAATCTTCGGCGATGATGGCGCGCCAGCCGTCGGTGCCAAATTTAATTTGCACCGACGTATCGTGAGCGACGGGTTGCATTTGTTGCACTGTTGTCATATCGCCGAGAAGTATACGCGAAGGTGGAAATGCTCCAAGAGCCGCATTGGCGTGTTTAGAGGAGGTCCTTGCGGCCACGCTCTTCGAGCCATTTCACGATTTTGCCGACGTCTTGAGAGCGATGGCGAGGGCAGATCAGCAGGGCGTCTGGAGTTTCCACCACGACCAGATCGCGAATACCGATAGCGGCGACGAATTTTGTTGGACTCCAAATAAAATTTCCCTCGGCTTCGAGCATGTGGCCGGCGCCAGCGAGGACGTTTTGGTGTGCGGCGCTGGTGGATTGTTCGTGGACGGCGGTCCAGGAGCCTATATCGTTCCAGCCGATGTCGGCGGGAATCATGAAAACGCGAGACGGGCGTTTTTCGCGAGTGGCGGGTTCGAGGATGGCGTAATCGACGGCAATATTCTCGAGGCGCGGATAAATGGAGCGAAGTTTGCTTTCATATTTGCGGGTACCGATGGTGGCGGCGAGGGTTTCGAGTGCGGCATACGTTTTGGGCAAATATTTTTTTAGGGAATCCAGAAAAGTCGAGACACGCCAGAAAAACATTCCGGCATTCCAGCGGTAATTGCCGGAGGCGACGTATTTTTTTGCTAACTGCAAATCGGGCTTTTCCTGGAAGGCTCGAACGGAGAAGACGGGAAAAGGATTGGTGGAAGCCGCTTTTTTTGCGCACTGGATATAGCCGAACCCGGTGTCGGGCCGGCTGGGTGGAATCCCGAGGACGACCATGCGGCCTGGCACGTGGGCAACTTTCAAGGCGAGTTGGGCGATCTTTGCGTATTTTTTTGGGTGCGCGATGTAGAGATCGGCGGGCAGCACGGCCATTAAGGCGTCACTTTTTTGCGCATGACGAATGTGAATGGCGGCAAGCGCGATGGCCGCGGCAGTGCTGCGTCCGACAGGCTCGGCGAGAATGTGTTTACGCGCGGATGCCGGCAAGTGTTTGCGAACGGATGCGGATTGTTCCGCGTTGGTGACGGTCCAGATGCGATCGGCAGGAATAAATGGCTGCAGCCGGGCCACGGTTTGCTGCAGCATGGAGTCCGCGCCGACGATGTTGAGCAGTTGCTTGGGTGTGCGGGTGCGGCTGCGGGGCCAGAAGCGGGTCCCGCGGCCTCCGGCGAGGATTACAGCATGGGCGGTGAGTTTTTCTGCGGCCATGATTTAAGTTAGGTGAATAAAACTTGTTTGAGATCGGAATTTGGCACGCCGTCGCGCGAAAGTTTGTCGCGTAACTCGGTGATGATTGGGACGTACGTACGCAAAATGGATGTGGGGCTTTCGGGAACGATGGAAAATTGGCCGAGGTTCGCGGAAATGAACCAGCATTCGCCTTGCTGGTAAGAGCGAGAATCGACGGTCCATTGAATGTTGCCGCGACCGGATAAAATTACCAACAATTCGAAGTGGGCGGGATCAGAATTTGCGTGGTGCTGGGCAGACAGATCCCATCGTTCGGCTGCGAAGTACGGGCAGGCTACGAGTAAAGATTTTTTGGCGCTATTGGCGGAGGACAAGGCAACGGGGGAGACTTTTCCGCCTCTTCGATGTTCAAAGTCGATGACGGACATGGCTTTTTCGACGTGCAGTTGGCGGGGATTGCCCTTGGCGTCGACACGATGGAAGTCGTAGAGGCGATAGGTCAGGTCGGAATTTTGTTGGACTTCGCAAAGGATCATTCCAGCGCCAATAGTATGCGGCGTTCCGGAGGGAACATAAAAGGTATCACCGGGCGAGACCGGCAAGCGCTCAAAAAAATGTTCCAACCCGCCTTGTTTTATTGCCGACTGAAACTTTTCTCGATCGACTTCAGGGACCAGGCCGAGCAAGAGTGTGGCGTCCGATTCTGCCGAGACGACGTGCCACATTTCCGTTTTGCCTAATGCGCCGGACGCCTCGTTGTTTTTGGCGTAGGCGTCGTTAGGATGAACCTGGATGGAAAGCTGGTCGCGGGGGAAAAGAAATTTCACCAAAAGCGGGAATTCGCGCGATGGGCGTTGAGATGCGAAATCCGTGCCGCGCCATTCGAGCGGCATTTTCTGCCATGCGTGATTGAGGGTGTCTACTAGCGGGCCCGTTTCGATCTTACATTCCGGTCCGGTGAGCCAGGCTTCGCCTATGGGCTCAGGCAGATTCGTTTTGTCGGGGTAGATCGGCGCGAGCGAACGCGCACCCCAGATACGGGGCATAAATTTTGGCTCGATGCGCGTGGGTTCGGGCCGCACGGATTAAGTGGCGGCTTCAGCGCGGGAGAAAAAACGGCCCAGGCGACGCAACCCTTCGTCGATGTGCTCGATGGAAGTGGCGTAAGAAAGGCGGAGATAGCCGGGCGCGCCGAAGGCTTCTCCCGGAACGACAGCGACCTGAACTTTATCGAGCAGCAGCTTGGTGATTTCGGTGCAGGATTTTGCCAGCGCATTGGGGCCGGTGAGGTGCGCGGAAATATTCGGAAAGGCGTAGAAGGCGCCGCCGGGAACTTCGCAGGTAATGCCGGGAATGGCGCGCAGGCCGTCGACGATGCGCCTGCGGCGTCGCGCGTATTCGGCGAGCATTGCGGGGACGGAATCCATGGAGCCGCGCATGGCTTCCAGAGCGGCATATTGCGCGATGGAAGTGGGGTTCGACGTGGATTGGCTTTGCAACTTGATGGAGGCTTGCACCAGAGGTTCGGGAGCGAGCGTATAGCCGATACGCCAGCCAGTCATGGCGAAAGTTTTGGACATCGAGCCGATGACGATGACGTGATCTTTTGCACCCACGGCGCTGGCGATGGAATACGGTTTGTGCGGCTCGTAGGTGAAATGCGAGTAGCATTCGTCGCTCATGAGCCAGATATCGTGTTTTTTGCAAAGCGCGAGGATGCGTTCGAATTCATCGGGAGGCACGACGCCGCCACAGGGATTGCTTGGCGAGTTTAGAAACAACATGCGCGTTTTGGGGGTGATGGCTTTTTCGATGGCGGCGGCCTTTACGGCGAAGCCATCTTCGGATTTGGCTTGCACGAAAACGGGCGTGCCGCCGGCGTATTTGACGATGTCCGGATAGCTGACCCAGTAGGGTGCGGGGATGATTACTTCATCGCCGTTTTGAATGAGCAAGCTCACGAGATTAAAAATGGAATGCTTGCCGCCAACGTTGACGACGCATTCTTTCGCTTCGTACGCAGAGCCCAGTTCGCGCTTGTGCCAGGCGCAGATGGCTTCGCGCAGAGGCATGATGCCTGCGGTGGAGGTGTACTTGGTTTTGTTTTCGTCGATGGCTTTGATGGCGGCCTGCTTAATGTGGTCGGGCGTTGGAAAATCCGGCTCGCCGGGACCGAAGTCGGCGACATCGACACCACGCGCTTTCAATTTGTCGGCTTCCGCAATAACCGCGGCGGTGGGAGAGATTTGAATGCGGTTGATGCGGTCCGTTAACTGGACTTTTTCTTTAGTGGTGGGTGATGCGGCCATTGGATGAATCTCCTCTTTAATGTTCAACGGTCAGCGCCTTAACGGCGCACTGCTTAAGCAATTTTAGCGCGCAATTTTTGTTCTACAACGGCGGGCACCAAGTCGGTCAGCGGTCCGCCGAGTTGCGCGATTTCGCGGACCAATTTTGCGCTCAAATAGCTGTACGGCTCGCCGGGCAACATGAAAACAGTTTCGAGGCGCGGCTCCAGTTTGCGATTCATGAGCGCCATCTGCAATTCGTATTCGTAATCGGAGACGGCGCGGATGCCGCGCAGGATTACGCCTGCGCCGCGCTTGCGGGCGTAATCGACCAGCAGGCCTTTGAAGACGTCGACTTCCACGGCGGGCCATTGCTTGGTGACTTCGCGCAGCATCTCGACGCGTTCGGGGACGGTGAAGAGCGGCTGCTTGTCAACATTTTGCAGCACCGCGACGATCACCAAGTCGAACATTTTCTCGCCACGCTCAATTAAGTCGAGGTGGCCGTTGGTGACGGGATCGAATGAGCCCGGATAGATGGCTACAGAGGTCTTCATTTTGTTTTTGTCGAGCGGCACAGAATGCAATTATTCTAACTCACCCGTGATTTGCGGGACAGGCAAAGGTGGGCGGGCGGGGGAAAAAGCTGCGCGAGCGGGTTGAGTGTGCAAGTATGCGGTGCGCGAAACATGGCTATGGAAGCGACGAGATTATTTATGGAGAGGGGCGGCACAATAATGGGGAAGTCGAACGTTTGGTTGAGGGGATTGAGTCTGATGATATTGAGCGCGTCGCTTAATGTGCCGTCGCGGGCGCAGGAAGCGCAGTCGTCGAACTTGCAGACGGTGATGCCAGGGCTGAATCTCATGCCTATTCCCGCAAGCGTTCAAATGGGAAGCGGCAGCTTCAAAATCGACGCGAGCTTCAATGTGACGCGGACGGGCCACTCGGATGCGCGGCTAGAGGGAGCGCTGCAGCGATTTTTGGATCGGCTGGGGAAGCAAACTGGCCTTTTGTTGCCGCCGTGGAATTCGCCAACTGTGGCGAAATTAAGGATGGTGGTGCACGTCGATCATGACAGCAAGCCGGTGCAGGAACTGGGGGAAGACGAATCGTATGTGCTGGAAGTAGCGCCGAGCGGGGCGAACATTAGTGCGCCGACGGACCTTGGCGCGCTGCATGGGTTGCAAACTTTTTTGCAGCTCGTGACTGTGTCGCCGGACGGATTTGTCGCGCCAGCGGTAATTATCAAGGACACTCCTCGTTTTCCGTGGCGCGGATTGATGATCGACACGGCGCGGCATTTTATTCCGCTGGAAATATTGCGTAGGAACATCGATGGCATGGAAACGGTGAAGATGAATGTGTTTCACTGGCACCTTTCGGAAAATCAGGGATTTCGGGTGGAGAGCAGGAAATTTCCGAAGCTGCATCAGATGGGGTCGGACGGGCTGTACTACACGCAAGATGAGATTCGTGGGTTGATTGCGTATGCGCGGGAGCGGGGGATTCGGGTGGTGCCGGAGTTCGATCTTCCGGGGCATAGCACCGCGTGGTTCGTGGGCCATCCAGAATTCGCGAGCGGACCTGGGCCTTTTACGATTGAACGCCGATGGGGAGTGTTCGATCCGGCGTTCGACCCGACTAACGAGAAAGTTTACAAATTTCTCGACGAATTTATTGGCGAGATGGCCAAACTTTTCCCGGATCATTTTTTTCACGTGGGCGGCGACGAAGTGAATGGCAAGGCATGGGATGCGAACCCAAAAATTCAGGAGTTTATTCGGGCGCACGATTTGAAGGGGAACGCGGGGTTGCAGCTTTATTTCAACAAAAAGTTGCAAAGCATTGTGAGCAAACACGGCAAGAGCATGGTGGGCTGGGACGAGGTGCTGGACCCCACGCTGCCGAAAGATATCGTGATCCAGTCGTGGCGCGGGCAGGCTGCGCTGGCGGAAGCGGCGAAGCAGGGCTACCGCGGGATTCTTTCGAATGGATATTATTTGGACCTGGGGTGGAGCGCGGCGCGGCACTACGCGGTTGATCCGATGGGTGATGCGGCGAGCAGTCTTTCGGCGGAGGAGAAGCAGCGCATTCTGGGCGGCGAATCGTGCATGTGGTCGGAATACGTGAACGCGGAGAATATCGATTCGCGGATCTGGCCGCGTAACGCGGCGATTGCGGAGCGGTTGTGGTCGCCGCAGGAAGTGCGCGACCCGGCTTGGATGTATGCACGGATGCATGTGCTCAGCGTGCAACTGGAGTGGCTGGGGCTTACGCACCAGCACAATTACTTGCGCTCACTGCGTCGCATTGCGGGCGCAGCAAGCACTGAGGAATTTAATGCGCTGCGCACTTTGGCGGATGTGGTCGAGCCCGTCAAGGATTACATGCGGGAACAAACGGCTACGGAACCGGCTACGAGCGAGATGCCGTTGAACCGGGTGGTGGATGCCATACCGCTGGAAAGCAGAGCGGCGCGGGAGTTCAGCGAAATGGTGGATAAATATGTGGGGTCAAGCTGCCGGGACGCTGCGACGGGGGCACAAATTCGCGCGCAATTAATTTTGTGGCGGGACAATGATGCGAAGTTGCAGCCGTTGGCGCAGCGATCGTTTCTGGTGAAGGAGGTTGCGTCGACTTCGCAGGATTTGGCGGCGGTGGCCTCCGTCGGATTGGCGGCGTTGGACGCGCTGGAGCACGGCGGTAATCCGGATGAGGCTTGGAAAACGCAGCAGAGCTCGTTGGTGCAGCAGGCACAGAAGCCGAAGGGCCAATTGCTCCTCATGCCTACACCGGCAATACAAAAATTAATCGACTCGGCTTCGGTTGGCGGCAGTTGCGCCGCACCAAGACAATAGGCTCGTTTCACCGGCAGCGATTAATTCTTCCGGTTGACGGCTCAAATTGCAATCATATTTCCCTAGGGCTTCATTCCGGTTAGTTTCACATGCCAACTTATCTCTTAATGCGATAAGGATTGTCGGCACTGCGAATATGAACGTGAGGCATAGATTCGACCCACTTCTTTTGGACCTTGCGGATAATGTTCATCGCGCATTAGGGAATCATTTTCTAAACCATCGATCAAGCAGATCAATCAGCGTTCCGATGGCCGCTAATCGCTGAATTTTCATCCAAAGTAAATCCTTCAGCGTAGCCTTTATTTGATGACGATACCAAGAGTCTGCAGACTCTTCTCCGTCGGCGGAAGATCGAAAAACGCGTTCTTCCTTCAGATCTCCAACCAGTGCCTCATCGTAACCGCTGGAAGTTACGAGCCAGAGTAAAAGTTCGAAATAGAATGTGTTGCTGTCGATTCCTAGAATGATACGTCGAAGAGATTCCGTTTTCGCACGCTTGATGAGGAATTTGTTCTGCAAATACGTCAGCGGCGGAACGAAAATGCTCACTGCGGATACGCGGTGGGAGCTTAGCTTGGCAGCGAATATCTGGAGCTGCTTAGACTCCTCCAACAATGAAGATCGGGCCGCTAATAGTTGGCTTTTGCGATTTTGGGGGACGCTATTGAGAGTTTTCAGTCCTGGCATGACAGCAGCTACCCGCTGGTGCCAGTTCGACGAGGCACTTTGTAACTCCTCGAATCTGCGTTCACTTCTCTTTTTGTCAAGTTTGATGACGCCTTCCACCAGCACCCTCAATGCGTGTACAAAAAACGGCAAATAGTATGTCCGAATCCTTCGGACGAAGAGGATTATGGCAACGACTTGAATCCTGATGTTACGGGCTAGATTCGTCATAGCGTCTCCCCAATAGGAAAATATCCAGTCGCCATTTTTCGGACCGCCTGCAGTGACTTGCGTAACATGGCTTTACCGGACGCATTAACCGTAAAGAATCGTTTGGCCCTGCCGCCGCGCTCCGGCGTTGCGTCTCCCAATTCAGATCGAATGAACTTCTTCTCCTCCAGCCGTTCCAAAGTTAGGTACAGTGCTCCGATGGAGGTCGGCCGGTCGGCGCGTTCTTCGATTTCACGGCGGATCGTCATCCCGTATGCGTCTGTGCCAAGCCGGAGGATGGCCAACAGAACCAACTGCTCGAACTCACCCAAATGCTCTCGCTGTGTCATGGGGCCTCCCAACTTTTTCTGATACATTTCCTCGCGCTTGTAGAGTATATATATCCTCTGCAGAGTAGAACATATGGGTCGAGATATCAAGAACAATTCCAGTGCATTGTGGGTGAACGTGCGGAAACTTCAGCCCTATCAAACCGTGAGGCCGCGTATTCTGCGATTAGAGGTCGGTTGGTTTTTTCTCGTCGAATGCAGCCACTATGTATTCGTCTATTTGCATTTCGGTGGACATCTCGTGAATTTCAAGTGCCTCTTTATCGCTGATGCCTAACGCCCTGTTAATGCCACTTTCGAAACCAGCATCGTGCCCGTCCACGTAACCTTCGCGGCGTGCAGTAACTTCTAGCTGGATACACACAAGATATGACCGGCGAAGATTTAATTCGTCAGATGGCAACCGGCACCGGATGCACCCGGAGCAAAATCGGTTGGAAGGTGCTTAGTCTATGAAATGTTGCAAGATTGAAGCAAGTTCTCGTGAAGTTTTGGTAGCGCTAACGGGAATCGAACCCGTATTTCGGCCTTGAAAGGGCCGCGTGCTAACCGTTGCACCATAGCGCCACAATTGTGGAAAAGGGAACCTAGCTAGAATAGAAAAAAAGTGGGGAATGCACAAGGCGACGGACGAAAATGAGAGAGGCAGCAGATG
>JAUTXJ010000145.1 GCA_030838075.1 Acidobacteriaceae bacterium | reverse complement strand
GGCGTCATCGAGGTAATGGCATACGCGCCGCGGCGGTACATCCAGGAGGCATCCAGACGGAGTTGGACCGCCATCTGGACCCCGTCCATGTCCAGAAGACGATCGAGCAGATGAATAAGCAGCTTGCGTCCGAGGGCAAAGCACCCTTCCAGTTGAAGACTATTCCTCAAGGAGCCGCAACTTCGGTGTGGGCCGCTGTAGTTGCTCCGGTTGATGAAGTCGGCGGAAAGTATTGCGAGAACTGCCATGTAGGCAAAGTAGTTCCAGATGATGTGACTATCACCGCGGTCAGCGAAGGAGTTCGAGCCTACGCGGTGAACCCAACCAACGCCGAAGCCCTTTGGAACAAGAGTGAAGAAATGGTTGGAGAGTCTTTTTAGACGTCGGATTCGAGCTTAGGTTCCGTTCGCAACGCTTCTGAAAGGCGGCGGCGAGGACGTAAAGACGGTCCAGGAACTGGTGCGGCACGCAAGCAGCAGATTGACACTGGACGTGTACGCGCAAGCTTTGACCCCGGCTAAACGGGCAGCACATCTGAAGTTGGTTGGATTGATTCAGCCAGCGACAGAAACAGCAATTGGTCCTTCGTGGTCCCACGCTGAAGATGCGGTTGCTGTAAGTGGCTGAAATTATGGAGCGGCCTATCGGAATCGAACCGACACCTGAACCTTGGCAAGGTTCCGTACTACCACTATACTAAGGCCGCTCAAGGACTCTTCCTTATATAACATGGGGAGCTAAGCGGGACAAGTGTTCCCGCCGGTTGCGCTTCCAGACCATATCCATTCCACGAAGTTCCTGATGACTTAGGAAACCTGCGTGATGCGCGCAGACTTTACCACGGGGGAGCGCTTCTGGCGGTCCGCGAAGCGCGCGGCCTTGTCCTTGTCGGTGTATACACGACCAAATTTTTCGCCGTCTGCATAAGACACGGTGACGAGCCAGTGATGATGCTTGCGGCGGCGGTCTTTATTGAAGCCGGCCTTGTCTGCTTTTGCGGAGTTTTTGGGGGTGCCTTTAGTCACGGTGCTGTCCTGTTCTTATTGTCGGTGATGCGAACTATCGCAAACTAAAGAGGCACGCGCAAGTGGCACGTGAGGTAGTAACGGCGTTTTTATTAAAGCGCATTATCGTGACTCGATCCAATTTTCCGATTATCGAAGCGTAATCGGGCCGGGCGATACTTGGCAAGACAATAGTGGCCCGGCTGCCAGTCTAACCTTCTCACGTTTCTATCTTTACGGTCTCGGAGGACATCGAATAATGAGAGGCAAATCAAGACCCTGGACCTTGGTACAGGTGACGATGCAATGTAAAAGGAATGTTAAAAGTTGTGAAGTATGAAACATTCCAGGAGTTTTTACGTCTTACAAGGTGAGCAGCACGATAAGCTGGTCAGTGGATAAAACATGATCTCAACAACAAAACATACACCGTTAGTGCAAGATCTGCGGAATCATTCCGCGGAGCAAGTAAATGAATTGCGCCTGTTATTGGAGCATGGCGCGCCGACAAAGGCCGATCCACGGCGCCCTGGTTTTTATGAACTGCAAGGGCTGCAAAATGTGTTTTACGTTTTCAAATATCCCACCGGCGCAAAGGTTCTTTTGCTCGGGGTGTGGGAACGCGACCCGGTTGCGGAAATGGTGGACGCCAGCTGTTCCTGTTGCGCGTAAGAATTTCCTGAAATTGATTTAGCTAGAGCCGCTTGTTGTCTCGCGGCTCTTTTTATTTCTGGTCGAGTTTTAGAGATGCAGAGTTGATGCAGTAGCGCAAGCCGGTGGGGGTGGGGCCGTCATCGAACACGTGTCCGAGATGAGCTTCGCATTTGCTGCACTTTACTTCGGTGCGGGCCATTCCGTGGCTGCGGTCGGTTTCCGTTTCCACCGCTTGTTTATCCGCTGGAGCATAAAAGCTGGGCCAACCGGAGCCGGAGTGGAACTTGGTTTCGGATGTGAATAATGGCTGGCCACAACAGACACATTTGTAAGTGCCGGGATCTTCGGTATCGGCGTACTCACCTGTGAAAGGCGGTTCGGTGCCTTTCTGACGGGTGACATAATATTGGTTTTGGGTGAGCTGCTTCTTCCAGTCCTTTTCGTCCTTGCGTATTTTCTCTTCCATGAAAATCTCCTGACGTTGCGAATGCCTATTTGATTCCGCTGGTGAGGTTAATGTTTCATCCTTCCAATGGACAGCCGGATGTGCCATTCCGTCGCAGAAACTATACATTGACAGGCTGCGGAAGATTCCTTATCGTTGATTTTTCTTACATGAACATCACGCTCACTTCTCAGACGCACCGGCACCATCATCATCATGGCTCGACGCCGCGTCTGCTGTGGTGCGTATAGCGATTCGCTAAACAAAGCACTCATCGGCCCGCTGGCGCAGAAAAGCCCAGCGGGTTTTTTGTTTTTTGGGAGCGTTGTGGAAAGGCGGGACGGTGAAGATTGCATTTGAAAAGTACAACGGGATGGTACCGGCGATTGTTCAGGACCACGGCACCGGGGAGGTGCTGATGCTCGGCTTCATGAATGAAGAGGCGCTTGCTGAGACGCAACGCACGGGGCAGGCTGTTTTCTTCAGCCGTGCCCGGAACAAGCTATGGAGACAAGGCGCGTCGCGCGGCCACCTGCTGAAGGTGGTGGAAGTGCGTGTCGATTGCGATTCAGACACGCTGTTGCTTCGCGTGCAGGCCATCGGGACGGGGGTATGCCACGAAGGGTATCGAAGCTGTTTTTTTCGCAGACTGGAAAATGACGGTACAACAACGGTCACGGAGGATCGCGCGTTCGACCCGTCGGAAATCTATGGCGCGAGTTCGCAATCATGAATCAGCTCAAGCTTGGAATTCCAAAGGGAAGTTTGCAGGACGCTACGATCGATTTGTTTGCACGGGCCGGCTGGAGGATCTCGCTGAGTGCGAGAAGTTACGTGCCGTCCATTGATGATCCGGAAATTGAATGCTTGATGGTGCGAGCACAAGAGATGGCGCGCTATGTGGAAACCGGCGCGCTGGACGCGGGGATCACAGGGCACGACTGGGTAGTGGAAACGGAGGCCAACGTCGATGAGTTGGCCGAGTTGGTTTACGCCAAGCAGCGGCTTGCACGGGTGCGGTGGGTGCTTGCGGTGCCGGAGGATTCGGGGATACGGCAGCCATCCGATCTGTCAGGAAAAATTATTGCGACCGAAGTGGTGAAGACTACGGAAAAATATCTGGCTCGTCATGGCGTCAAGGCACGAGTGGAATTTTCGTGGGGGGCGACGGAAGTAAAAGTACCACGACTTGCCGACGCAATCGTGGAGGTGACGGAAACGGGCGCGTCGTTGCGAGCAAATCGTTTGAGAATCGTGGATACGGTTTTGGAATCGGCCACTGTTTTCATTATGAATCGCGAAGCGGCGGTCACTTCCTGGAAACGCGAAAAGGCGGAGAACCTGATTCTTATGTTGCAGGGAGCGATCGACGCTACCAACAAAGTTGGGTTGATGCTGAACGTGCGGCGAGAGCATCTGGACGCTGTCCTTGCGGTCCTGCCGGCGCTGAAGAATCCGACGATTTCTACGTTGAGTGATCCTGATTGGGTGGCGGTTAACACCATTATTGAAGAGGCGGTTGTGCGGCAGATTTTGCCGAAGCTTAAAGCTGCGAAAGCTCAGGGGATCGTGGAGTATCCCTTGAATAAGATTGTGCTTTGATGAGAATCGTCAAACTTACAAAAAATGTGGAACGCGCGCTGCTGCGCGGGCGGCGCGAGCGGGATGAAAAAGCACACCGCGTCGCGGCACGCATTATTGCGGATGTGCGAAAGCGGGGCGATGCGGCGGTTCGCGAGTGGACTAAAAAATTTGAGGGCGTGGACTTGCGCGCGGGGATGTGGATTTCTTCTCGCGAGATTGAAAAAGCGGCGAACGGTGTTGGCAAAGAGACTCGCGTTGCCATGGAGCATGCCGCGCGGAACATTCGCGTTGTCGCTGAGCGGCAATTACCGCAAGGATGGACGCTGGAAGTTGAACCGGGCGTGCAAATCAGCCAAGTTGTTCGGCCTATTGAAGCCGTCGGTTGTTACGTGCCTGGCGGGCGGTTTTCGCTGCTGTCGACGTTGCTGATGACCGTCATCCCGGCTCAAGTGGCCGGCGTGAAGCGCATTGTGGTGGTTTCTCCAAAACCAAATGCCGAGTTATTGGCCGCGGCGGAGATGCTCGGGATTACGGGGATCGCACGGATTGGCGGTGCTCAGGCGATTGCGGCGGTGGCTTACGGCTCGAAGAGGATCGCGGCGGTGGACAAAATCTTTGGGCCCGGTAATCGCTTCGTGACTGCGGCAAAGCAGTTGGTAAGCGGAGATTGCGCGATTGATCTTCCGGCCGGGCCGACCGAAGCGATTGTGCTCGCGGATGATGGCGATCCGGCGTGGATCGCTGCTGATTTGTTGGCCCAAGCGGAGCACGCGCCTGATGCTGGAAGTTTCCTGGTCACTACTTCTCGGGACTTTGCGGTGCGGGTTCAAGTTGAGATTCGAGAACAGCTGCGCGCATTGCCGAAAATGAATCCCGCACAGCAGTCTTCGGTGCGGAGTGGCGCGATTTTGCTGGCGTCTTCAATAGAGGCCGCGTGTGAGTTTCTGAATCGGTTTGCGCCGGAACATTTGAGTTTGCCGCAAGACACCGGTGGCTTGCTGGCTAGGATTCATGCCAGCGGAACTGTTTTTCTTGGGCCGTGGAGCGCGCAGCCATTTGGCGATTATGCCAGCGGAAGCAATCACGTTTTGCCTACAGCCGGATGGGCGCGGGCACGCGGCGGCCTCAGCACGGCGGATTTCGTGAAGTGCATTAGCGTGCAACACATGAGCGAAAAGGGATTTGAGCGGCTGGCGCAGGATGTTCAAATTCTCGCCCGCGCCGAAGGATTGT
Source organism: Acidobacteriaceae bacterium (assembly GCA_030838075.1). GTDB lineage: Bacteria > Acidobacteriota > Terriglobia > Acidiferrales > UBA7541 > Acidiferrum. Next base: position 26,165 of record JAUTXJ010000145.1, on the reverse strand, counting down.
TGGCGCACGCAAATGCCATCGAGGTGCGGCGATGAAGGTGCGGCTGCCGGTACGCAAAGCTATTTTGCAACGCAGAACATATGAGGCTCCCGCGGAAGGCCGGCTGAATAAAGTGCGGCTGGACTTCAATGAGAATACTTCGGGGTGCGGGCCGGCGGCGATACGCGCGTTGAGAAAACTTACAGCGCAGCAGGTGGCGATGTATCCGGAATATGCCGTGCCCACGCGACGAATTGCGGCTTATTTTGGAATTGCAGAGCATGAATTGTTGCTCACCAACGGGGGAGACGATGCGTTGCGCGTGTTTTTTGATGCGTTTGTTGAACCGAGCAACCACGTTTTGATTTGCGAGCCTACATTTCCGATGTATCGGTACTACGCGGAGATCGCCGGGGCTCGGATTGAAACTCTGCACTACGGCAGTGAGATGGAATTCCCGCTGGATAAATTTGTCTCGGCGTTGCGAAAAAAGCCCGCGGTGGCTTTTATGGCTAACCCTAATAATCCGACGGGGACGCTTTTGCCGCGAGCCGCTATCCAAAAACTCTTAATGGCGGCGACCAGGACGGTGGTGGTGATTGATGAAGCATATGCGGAGTTTTCCGGGGTGACGGTGCTGCCGTTGATTCCCAAGTATCCGAACTTGTTTGTCACGCGCACTTTTTCAAAAGCTGCAGGTCTGGCGGGTCTGAGATTAGGGGCCGCGATGGCTTGTCGTGAATCGCTTTCTTTGCTTCGGCGGGCCATGCCTCCCTTCCCCGTCAATATAGGAGCATTGGTCGCGGCGGAAGCGGCACTGCGGGAGCGCAGCTCGATACGAAACTACGTAAAACAAACGCGAGAAATTCGCGAGTGGTTTGCGGGGGAATTGGTGCGGCTGGGGGTCAGGACTTTTCCGAGCGCGGGAAATTTTCTGCTTGCTGATTTTGGCGTGCGGGGACCGGCGCTGTTTAAACAATTGGCCAGTCAGGGCATTTTGGTGCGCGAACGATCGAAGGATATTGGCCCGGGATTTGTGCGCATCAGCATCGGGACCGCGGCCGAAATGACGCGGCTGGTTAAAGTGATTCGTAAAGAAATAAGGCCAACGTTTCGGCGAGGAAAAAATTGAAATGCCTCGCACAACCAGCATTCATCGCAAGACAAACGAAACCGAGGTCCGAGTGAAATTGAATCTCGACGGCCGCGGCAAATCGCGTATTTCGACGGGCATCCGTTTTTTCGATCACATGCTGGAACTTGTGGCTCGCCACGGCGGCTTTGATTTGCAGCTTGCAGCTAACGGCGATCTGGACGTCGATCAACACCACACCGTCGAGGATGTTGGGATCGCTCTTGGAGAAGCGGTGCTGAAGGCGCTGGGAAACAAACGTGGCATTCTTCGCGCTGGATATTTTGTGATGCCGATGGACGAGTCGCTGGCGGTGGGGGCGATCGATCTTAGCGGCCGGCCTTATTGCGTGGTGGACTTGAAAATCAAAGTTTTGCGCGTGGGCGATCTGCAGACGGAGCTGATTGAAGATTTTTTTCAGGGATTTGCGCAGGCGGCGCGCGCCAATGTGCATTTGCGGGCGCTGTATGGACGCTCTTCGCATCACCAGGTGGAAGCGGTGTTCAAGGCGTTCGCGCGGGCTTTGCGATTTGCCGTAGCGCGAGATAAGCGGCTTCGCGGCGTGCTGCCCAGCACGAAAGGGTTGTTATGAACATTTCGCTGCTCGATTACGGTGCGGGAAATCTGCCTTCCGTGGAGCGCGCTTTGCAGCGGCTCGGCGCGCAGACCGAAAGAGTCTGTACATCCGCCGGTGTAGCAAAAGCTTCGGCTCTTATTCTTCCGGGAGTTGGCCACTACGGCGCACTAATGCGTGCGCTTGACCGGGACGGGCTTCGCGAATCGTTGATCGACGCCATCGAGCGCGGCGTTCCGTTCCTGGGAATTTGTTTGGGTTTGCAGGCGCTGTTTCAAAAAAGCGATGAGGCACCTACCTTGCAGGGACTGGAAATTTTGCCGGGGTCTGTGCGGGTTCTGAGCCGTACGGTGAAATTGCCGCATATGGGTTGGGATCAGTTGCAGCTCAGAGCTGGATCGCGGATGCTGGCAGGAATAGATGCCGCGGCGTATTTTTATTTTGCTCACTCTTATGCCGTGCCGTATCACGCAGAAGATCGATCGCTGGAAACTCGAGCAACCTGTTCGTATGGCGACGAATTTGTTGCGGTGGCGGAAAAGCAAAAGATCTTTGCGGTGCAATTTCATCCCGAAAAAAGTGGTGATGCCGGGCAACGCGTGCTTGACAATTTTTTGCGGATCGCGGCATGAGCCTGGCGCACCGGATAATTCCCTGCCTGGATACCGACGGCGAGCGCGTGGTGAAGGGCGTGAACTTTGTGGCATTGCGCGATGCCGGTGATCCCGTGGTGTTGGCTCGACGCTACAACGCTGAAGGCGCGGATGAACTGGTAGTTCTGGATATAGCCGCGTCGCGGGACCGACGGCCAACATTTCTCGAAACAATTCGCAAGGTTGCAGCGGAGTTGGCTATCCCATTGACGGCCGGCGGCGGCATTCGAACGCTGGACGACGCACGCGCGGTGGTCCGCGCTGGTGCGGACAAAGTGACCGTGAACACTGCCGCAGTCTTACGGCCAGGATTGATTTCAGAATTGTCGGAGGAATTTGGGTCGCAAGCGGTGGTTTTGGCGATTGACGCAAAAAGGGATAGCAATTTTTGGCGGGTAATGACGACTGGCGGGCGGGTGTCGACGGACTTGGACGCCATCTCTTGGGCTACAAAAGGAGCAGAACTTGGAGCGGGGGAAATTCTGCTGACTTCAATGGACCGCGACGGAACGCAAAGTGGTTTCGATGTGGCCCTCACCGCGGCGATATCGAAAAAAGTTATGGTGCCGGTGATTGCTTCTGGCGGGGCCAGGTGGCCGCAACATTTTGCGGGGATTTTTTGCGAAGGGGCAGCGGATGCGGCGTTGGCAGCGTCAATTTTTCATGACGGAATTCAAAGCATTCGTTCGCTGAAGGAGTTTCTAGCCGCTCAGAACATTCAGGTTCGGCTGCCGTGCTAATTCCCTGCATTGATCTGCAAAATGGAATGGCTGTGCAGTTGGTTCATGGACGCAAACGTGAACTGGCTATCGCCGATGTGTTCGGGGTACTGGGGAAATTTAAAGACTACGAGTGGCTGCACATCATCGATCTGGACGCGGCGATGGGCAAAAGTTCCAACGCAGAGCTTGCGCAGGAATTATGTTTCACGGCCCGCTCTTCGTATGGGATGAAAGTTCGGATCGGGGGAGGAATTCGTACCGTGGCTCGCGCGGTGAAGGTGGCCGGGTGGAAGTCGGAGCAAATCATCATCGGTAGCGCGGTGTTCCATGAAGGAAAGCTGAATTTGCCATTTCTTGAGCGGTTGGTAAAAAAACTCGACCCCGCTCGGATCGTAATCGCTCTGGATACAGCGAAAGGTCAGATAACGACCCAAGGTTGGCGGCGCACGATCAAATTTCGCGCCGAAGACGTCATGACTGAATTGCAACAGTACTGCGGGGCGTTTCTTTGTACGGATGTTGATCGGGAAGGGACCATGAGCGGAGCGAATTTGAAATGGTTTAAAAGTTTGCGGAACGCGACGGAGCATCCAGTTATCGCGGCGGGTGGAATTAAAACCCGGCGCGAAGTTTCAGCCCTGGAAAAAATGGGGATGGATGGAGCGGTGGGTATGGCGATGTACAAAAATATGTTGCGCTAAAAAGACTAGCGCTATTTAGCGGAGATGAATTTTTCCACTAATAAAATTCAATTTCTCTCCGATCGTTCCTTTGAGGAAAAACTAGCGCATGTAGGCATCGGTAATATATTGCTGCACCATGCGCTGAGTATTGAAGAAAGATCCGTTGATCGCGATGGCGTGTTGCATAACGCTCAGATAACGATAGCGCTCGTTGTAAAACATGGGAATGATTACGCTGTCCAATTTGTTGTAAAGCGATTCCGCGTCGGCGCGGTTGTCCGTTACCAAGTCGGGCGTGGCGCGGCGTGCTTCGCCGATGGACCAACCGGTTACGCCCTCGATGTGACCTTCCGACCACCAGCCATCGAGAATGCTGAGGCTGGGTACGCCGTTTAATGCGGCCTTCATGCCGCTAGTTCCGGACGCTTCCAGAGGAAATTGCGGCGTGTTGAGCCACAGATCGACGCCCGCGGTTATTTTTCCACCTAAATCCATGTTGTAGTCATCGAGAAAGACTACCGGCACAGCTTTGCGCAAGGCCTTCTTGGCCTGGAAAATATGTTTGATGATGGATTTTCCGCCTGCATCATGGGGATGCGCTTTGCCGGCGTACACAATTTGAAACGGACCGGAATTTTTTGCGATCTGACGCAGGCGATCCAAGTCGGCGAGAATCAGATCGGCGCGCTTGTAGCCGGTGGCGCGCCGAGCAAATCCGATGGTGAATTTTCCCGGGTCGAACTTGATGCCGGTTTTCTGTCGCACTAGTTCCAGCAATTCGTGTTTAGCGATCAGATGAGCAGTCCAGATTTCTTCCGGCGGAAGACCGAGCGCGCCGCGGAGGCTGTAGTTGTCTTCGCGCCAAGTGGGAATGTAGCGATCGAAAATTTCGCGAAACGCCGGAGCGGTCCAGGTGCCAGCGTGGACGCCATTGGTAATTGCTTCGATGGGTACGCCGGGAAACATTTGACGCGAAGTCTCGCCATGCTGCTTGGCGACGCCGTTGACGTATTTGCTCAGGCTGAGCGCGAGATAGGTCATGTTTAGTGAGGCGCCGGCCCGCGCGGCTTGCTGCAAATCCGGGTAAGCCTGCTCGGCCTGAAGCACGCGCTTCACGAGGTCGGCGGCGGAGGCATCTTTCAAATCGAAAAGTTCAGTTTGACTGGGAAATGCCCGGGTGAGGTACTCCATGGGAAAGCGGTCGTGACCGGCGGGGACGGGAGTGTGCGTGGTGAAAACACATTTGCAACGGACTTTTTCAATGTCCTCGGCGCGAATGGTGGTGCGTCCCGCTTTGGCCGCCTCAGTTTCAAGAAGTTCCAGCGAGAGCAGCGCGGCGTGGCCTTCGTTCATGTGATAACGGGTGAGCCCCTCGTGACCCAACGCTCGAAGCATGCGAACGCCACCGATGCCCAGAATAACTTCCTGGCACAGACGGTAGTAAGGATCGCCGCCGTATAAAGTGCCGGTGAGGGCTCGATCCGCGAGGGCATTCGAAGGCAAATCGGCATCGAGAAAATAAATGGGGACTACATATCCGCGCACGCCTACTGCGTCATAACGCCAGCAGCGAAGCTCGACGCGGCGGTCTTCAAGAGGAATGGTTACCCGCGGAGATTCTTCGTGCAGAAAATCCTCTACACGCCATTCGACGGGCTCTTCGGTTTGCGTGCCGTCCTCGGCGAGGTGCTGAGAAAAATATCCTTTGCGATAAAGTAGCGAAACCGCGACCATCGGCAAGCGCAAATCTGCAGCGGCGCGGATGGTGTCACCTGCGAGGACTCCGAGTCCGCCGCTGTAACTCGGCATGGAATTCTCAAGCGCAATTTCCATGGAGAAATACGCAACTAATCGATCTTTAACGCACTCCATTCGATTCCTTCTACGCCGCTGCGAAAATTAACGATTATTTAGGTAGAAAAGCCGGCGTTACCGAGCTACTCATTGTCGGGGAATCCGTGCGGGCAAGGCAAGCGGTTGCCGGATAAATCTGCTCGCCAGTTGCGTGGAAACGCAATCATCGAATTAGTTCGTTCTAATTATGTCGATGAACTTGCCAACGCTTCCGTATCATGGGCGGAGTAGCCGAGAGCTTGGAGGATCTGGCTGGTATGTTCCCCCAAAAAGGGAGGGGCGAGCCGGTAAGTCACCGGTGAATCGGATAGACGCATCGGATTTGCGATGGTCTTAACGATTCCTAACATAGGATGTTCGAGCTGCACGACCAGGCCGCGCGCCTTGGCCTGGATATCGTTGAGAGCTTCCGATACACCGTTGATTTTTGCGGCGGGAATGCCGGCGGCCGCGAAATGCTCGAGCCATTCGGAGGCGGATTTTTTGCTGAATTCTTTTTGCAGAATGGGAATCAACTCTGACCTGTGTTTGATGCGCGCCGCATTATTTCGAAATCTTGCGTCGTTTTGGAGATCGGCCGCCGCATCGATGATTCCGGCAAATTTTTGCCACAGCGCTTCGGTGCCGACACCGATGACAAAATAAATCCCGTCGCTGCCGCTGAACATTTCGTACGGGACGATGCTGGGGTGCGCATTTCCCCAGCGTTGCGGGGTGACTCCCGCGTTTAAGTAACTGCTGCCTGCATTTGCGAGCCAGGTCAGTTGAGAATCGAAAAGGGCCATGTCTAAGTATTGGCCTTGGCCGGTCTTCTCGCGGGCGTAGAGCGCAGCCAGAATTCCCATAGCGGCGTAAATACCGCAAGTCATGTCCGCAATTGCGATGGGATAGCGCATGGGCGCAGAATTCTCTTCGCCGGTGAAACTCATCAGCCCCGCCTCGGCTTGCGCGAGGATGTCATATCCGCGTGAGCCTGCCTTCGGACCGGAGAAACCGTATCCGCTGATGCTGCAATAAATCAGCCTGGGATGACGCGTGCGCAGAGTTGGCGTGTCGAGCTTTCGCTTCTGCAATGATTCCAAAGACGGCTGGTTGACGATGAAAATATCGGCCGTGGCGATCAATTTATGGAGCGCTTCAAGTCCTTTTGGTTGGTTGTAATCGAGCACGATGGAACGTTTGTTGCGATTGGCTGACAAAAAATAAGCCGACATCTCGCCGACAAATGGCGGACCCCATCCACGAGCCTGATCGCCGATACCAGGGCGCTCCACTTTGATCACGTCAGCTCCCAGATCGCCAAGCAGCACGGCGCAGTAGGGGCCGGCGAGCGCTTCGGTCATTTCAATAACGCGAATACCATCGAGAACATTGTTCACGATGGGGATTATAGCTGAGACCGTTTTCGATCAGGTGTGAGTCTGCAAGTAGGTTGCTGGCAGGGCGTCCGTTTCATTCCGGCGCACGCATAGTTTTCTTGAAAACATCACTTTCGTCTTGACCTTCACATATTCGGACGCTAGATTACGCACAATTCGTTCGGGAGCTGGATCTGCCGGATCAAAGAAAGTGGTTTTCTTCATCGGTTATTCCCACGCGGGCCAATGACGCTGTCGCTTCGAAGCTTGAATCGCGTTCCGTTTTGGAACTTTTCGGTTACATCGCTGCGCATTTTGCCGTCATCGCATTAATTATTTTTGCTTGTGCGATTTTCGACGCTTCGTGTCAGGCGGCCGTACGCAAAATTATTTTTGATACCGACCCTGGAACTGACGATGCCATGGCGCTGATGCTGGCGTTGAATTCGCCGGAGCTGGATGTTCGCGCGATTACGGTGGTGCCCGGGAACGTCACCGCAGAGCAGGGACTGGAGAATGCGCTACGGATGGTTTCGCTCGCGAATCGGTGCGACATTCCGGTTGCGGGCGGCGCGCGGCATCCTCTGTTTCAGAAATTAGTCACCGCGGAATTCTGGCACGGGAAAAATGGGTTGGCGAATATCGAATTGCCGCGCAGCAAATGCAAAGCGGATCCGCGCTTTGGCCCTGACTTGATCATTGAATTGGTTCACGCGTCGCCGCACGAGATCACACTGGTGCCGGTGGGACCGCTAACGAACATCGCGTTGGCGGTTGAAAAAGATCCCTCCATTGTTCCGCTGATCAAGGAAGTAATTTTGATGGGCGGGTCGATCAAGGGAGGAAATGTAAACGCCGCCGCAGAAGCTAACATTTATAACGATCCGGAAGCGGCACAGATTGTTTTTCAGGCTGGATGGCCGCTGACGATGGTTGGCTTGGACGTGGGCGACAAAACGCTGTTGGGCCGTAAGCAATTGGGTCAATTAGCCAGCACGCACGGTCCGGTGAACGATTTTATTTATGGAGTGGCAAAGTTTCTGGTGGAGCTTTCTGAAAAATTCGGGGATGGCGGTACGCCGATGTACGATCCGCTGGCGGTTGGAGTAGCGATTGATTCGACATTGGTCACTGCGCCAGCGATGCATGTCGATGTTGAAACTCGAGGCGAATTCACGCGTGGAGAGACTGTTGCCAACCGGCGGAATGAAGTTGAGCGGAATGTCCTGCGTGGGGACCGCTACATCATCGAAGGGGTCGATAAAGTGCAGCCCAACGCTAAAGTGGGTGTCGAAGTGCAGGCCGACCGTTTCTTGCAACTTTTTGTTTCGCGCATTCAGGGGAAATGACGGGCGTCGAGGCTTGACTGCTCCTGTTTTAACGGTTCGCGAGACTGCCCTTTCTACCAGACTGCCCTTTCTAGATGACATCATTAATCAGGGAACGGCGGCGCTCCTTACGGGTTTGGCAGGATCGCTAGCGGTTTTGCCGTCGGTGCGCCCATTTGGGGCTCGTCTTTGGTACAAACTACAATTAGTCACGCGAAGGATAATTCTGTGCGTTGGCCCATTTTGCGCGGTAGCCCAGTTCTGGATAGCTTAAGACCGGCCATTGAAAATTTCCGCGATGTGCGCACGAATATAGCGAACATTGTCGAAGTCGCCGGGTGGATGGGCTATGAAGAATTGCCACTTCCGGAGTTCACGCTTCCTTTTGGGATTGGCGCGGGGGACACCAAAGAGGCGATCGATTTTATTCTGGTCGCGGACTCCATCGATACGGCGTTCACCGATTTCTCCACGCATGAAAAATTTCAAGTGGATTTTGCAGGGCAGCATTGGTCGGACTCGGACGCGGAGTTCGCTTGCCTGAAACGGGCGCTGGACGCGGGGAAGCCGATCCTCGACGGAAGATATTTAGCCAAGATTTCGCGCGATGAGTTGGATGAAATCTTCGCCGGCAACATCAAGATGCCGATGCTGGACGAAAAGCTTGCTGTGCTGCATCAAGTCGGAGCGGTGTTAGCGGAAAAATACGATGGGCGCTTTCACAAATTTGTGGAGGCATGCTCGCCGCGGCTGTATGACGGTGGGAACGGGCTCATCGAACGAATGGCGAAGGAATTTCCACGCTTCAATGACGTTAGCGAGTTCGAGGGGCACGAAATAAAATTTTACAAATTGGCGCAGCTGGGCGTATGGATGTTGTATTCAACGCTGCACACGTCCGGCAAATTTCGGCTGGATGATCCGGAGAAAATGACGGCGTTCGCGGATTACATCGTTCCGGTGGGGTTACGGTTGTTGGGCATAACGTCATACTCGCCGGAATTAGAAAACGCGATCAATACGCATCAACTGATACCGCGGGATTCGCGGCGCGAAATTGAAATTCGCGCGCACTGTATCTACGCCACGGCTTTGCTTGCGGAAGAGGTCAACAAGCTTCGTGGGCCGAAGGAGCAGGTGATCATTCCGCAAATCGATGCGCGGCTTTGGACCCACTACCACACCACTTCATGGCCTCACCATTTGACGCAGACCATCATGTATTAGAATGGCCGACAATCTTTTGACGCCTGCAGGAAAGGAAATATTTTCATGATGTACAGGAAATGGTTCTTGCGCTGTGGCGTGTTCGCGTTGCTGGCATTTTGCATTCAATTCCCTTCCCAGGCCCAGGAAAAACGAAAAGTTATCATCGATCAAGATTGTGCTGGGCCCGGCGGGACAGATATGCAGGCCATTCTGGCTCTCGTCAATTCTCCCGAGACAGAGGTGCTGGGAATAACGGTGCTGACTGGCGATGCGTGGCGGGACGAGGAAGTGCAGCACACTTTGCGGCTGCTGGAAATAATCGGGCGCACTGATATTCCGGTAGTGCCGGGCGCGGTTTTTCCGCTGGTGAACAGCAAGGAGTACATCGCCAAGTGGGAGACCCTTTACGGAAAAGTGCTCTACCAGGGCGCATGGAATTATGCGAAGCACAATCCGGTGCATGGCCCGTACGATATTCCGCCCATGCCTGAGGGCGCGCCTAGGACGAAGCCGTCCACTGAAGACGCCGCGCGATTCATGGTGCGGCTAGTAAATAAATATCCGCACGAAGTAACGATTTACGCGGCGGGACCGATGACCAACCTGGCGCTGGCCATCGCGCTTGATCCACATTTCGCGGAGCTCGCTAAAGAATTAATTGTGATGGGAGGGAGTATCAATCCGCGCACTGACGATCCGGAGTTCAGTCTGACGCCGCGACGGGAATTTAATTTCTGGATGGACCCAGAGGCGTCGCAAGCGGTGCTTCACGCGCTCTGGCCGCGCATGGTGCTTACGACCGTGGATATTTCGGTGCAAACGCGCATGGAAAAAAGCTTGATCGCTGAGGTGTCGAAAAGCCAGACGCCTGCGGCGCAATATGTCGTGAAGTACGCGGAAGCAAATTATCTGTGGGACGAGTTAGCCGCGGTGGCGTGGCTGGACCCGAGCTTTATCACCAAGTGGCAAAAACTTTACATCGATGTGGATACCAGTCACGGAGCCTCGTACGGGGATACGCTGGCTTGGGCGCCGGGGCAGCAACCGGGCATGGGCGAACAGTTGGTGGAAGTGCAAAAAGAGCTGGACAAAGAAAAGTTTTACAAGGAATACGTGGAGCTGCTGACTCGCCCGACGCCGAAGCCCGGCGCGAATGTAATCAAATAATTTGGCTACAGCCGCGCCGCACACAATTGTGAAGGCAGGCAGTCGCAGAAATGTGGCGCTTATGCTGCCCTTTGCGCGGCGGCTTGTGCTATCGTTCCGGCGTTTGGAACGGACGCAATTTTTCCCAGGAGAAATATGGCAGAGCCTACAAAAGTTGTTGGAATTGGAAGCTGTGGAGTCGACTACTTTGCGATTGTGCCGCGGCTGCTGGGGCCGGAAGAAAAAATCAACGCCGATCGGCTGGAGATTCATGCCGGCGGAGTTACCGGCAATAATCTCACGCAGGTTGGGCGCTTGGGAGTTTCGGCCGGGTGGCTTGGCCTGATTGGCGACGATGAGAGCGGACGACTAATCACCAAAGCGTTTGAGGACGATGGGCTAGATCTTTCCGGGATTGAAACGATCAAAGGTGAACACTCCACGTTTGTGTGGATTCCGGTGGATGCCCAAGGCGAGCGTTGCATTTACATGTTTCCGAATATCAATGGCAAGCTTTCCGCGGAGCAGGTGCGCAGACTATTTTCTTCTCACATCAAGCAAGCCAAGCACTTTCACACGGAGGCTTCGCAATTGCCTTTGCCTCCGATCATCGAGGGTATGCAGATTGCGCGCGACGCGGGCGTGCGGGTGATTTTCGATCTGGATGTGGCGCCAAGTTATTTCGCGCAAGCCAAGCTCGGCAGCGAAGACGAACTGATTGCGGCTTTGCGGCTGGTCGATGTGTTGAAGCCTTGTAAAGCCGCGGCGCGGGAAATTACTGGGGAAACGGATTACGAGAAAATGGCGGCGAAGTTATTGGGGCTCGGTCCCAAAATTGCTGCTCTGACGATGGGAGCGGACGGCTGCTTGATCGCCGCAGGAAACGACATGGTACACATTCCGCCCTTCAAGGTAGCGGTGGTCGACTCCACGGGGGCCGGGGATGCGTTCATGGGCGGATTGTCTTACGGCTTGCTGCAGGAATGGGACTATCGCCGCGTGGGAACTTTCGCAAATGCTTGCGCGGCGATTTGCTGCACCAAGGTTGGCGCGCGGTCCATGGGCAGGCGTGAAGACGTGATGGCTCTTATCCAGTCACAGCGCAAAGCGGAAGCTTCCGCTTTCTAACAACGTCTTTAGATAATGCACTACACGTAATGCAACGAAATGTATTGCGGCGAAACGTTATGCGCACGGATTCGCGGCAGGAGAAGACAAATGTTTGTGCCCCATGACTTCGTTATCGCTTTGATCATGATGATCGCCAGCGCGGTGTGCTGGGGGTCGTGGGCGAATACCTATAAGGGCGTCAGAAATTATCGTTTTGAACTTTTTTATTGGGATTATGCGCTGGGAATTTTTCTGATTTCCTTGGTGTTGGCATTCACGATGGGGAGCACCGCGGATGATCCATCGCGTTTTCTAACCAACGTTCATAACGCCGACAATTCGAATATCGCTTCTACGATGTTTGCTGGCGTTATTTTCAATCTTGCGAATCTGTTGCTGGTGGCCGCGATTGATATGGCGGGGATGGCCATCGCTTTTCCTGTAGCGATAGGAATCGCACTGGTGGTCGGGGTGGTGTCCAGTTACATTCTTCAGCCCAAGGGTCACGCGGGCTTGCTGGCCGCGGGCGTTGTCTGCGCTTTAGTGGCGGTAATCCTGGACGGAAAAGCTTACGGCAGTTTGCCAACGGCCAATCGCGCCATCAGCAGAAAAAGCATCGTCACATGCGTGGTGTCGGGGATTTTGATGGGGGTATGGGCGCCCTTTGTCACGCGCTCCATGACCCATGGAAATACGCTGGGCCCTTACAGCGTGGCGGTGTTCTTAACCCTGGGGGCGTTGCTCTCATGTTTCGTGTGGAACGTTTATTTCATGAAGCATCCGCTGGTTGGCCAGCCGGTAAACTTTGCGGAATTTTTTCGAGGACCAGCGACGGGTCATGTTCTTGGTTTGCTGGGCGGGTGCATCTGGGGAATTGGTACGGTGTTCAATCTGGTGGCTGCGCATTTCACCGGTGTAGCGATCTCGTATGCCATAGGTCAGTCCGCGCCGATGGTTGCGGCGCTATGGGGCGTACTGGCGTGGAAGGAATTTCGCGGCGCGAACCGTCAGGCTTATGTTTATCTGGCGGGCATGTTTGTGTTTTATCTGCTGTCCATCCTGGTTATTTCCTACGCAAATACAGCGAGCTGATTAGTTTCATTCCTGGACTGCCATAGCCTGAGGTTTGGCTGTTAGGACGCTAAGAATATTTATTGAGGTAGTCTGCCTTGCGGGGACTGGTGCGTTCAAAAGTAGCTGAAATTGTTGTTTCAAAGTACCTTAGCTCCTCAATTGGCGAATCGGACGGCCAGGGAAATTCAGTAGCTCCGAGTATCGTTTCGGGCGCCTACGGCACTAAGTTCCGTTTTGGCAATTCCTCCATCCGGCGAGAATCGACCTCGTTCCTTTTCGTTGAATAAAATGACTGCGCCCACTTCGAAAAAACGCCGAGAGTCCGACCGCGTGTTTGCATTACGCAAATACCTACTATGCGTAGTTTTTGTGATCGTTTACCTGGCTGCGGATCGCAGCACAGTTTTCTTGCAGATTTGGTCCGGGATCAGCGCCTGGTATCCGCCCACCGGCATTGCTCTGGCTCTGCTCCTCGGTCTGGGCGTGCGCTACGCCCCCCTGTATGTGTTGGCGGGACTACTAGCCGGAAGAGTGAATTACCACCAGGCCTTCTTCACTTACACCTTTGTCTTGGGAGACCCGCTGATTTTCGGCACGTACGCGCTCGCCGCGAAGTTACTGCGGGACGTCTTCAAGATCGACTGGCGCCTGACGTCGATACGCGACGTAATGGTGCTGGTATTTGTGGCGCTTCCGGCATCGGGCATCGCCGCCGCATTTGGGAACGTTGATGATCACTCTCGACCATGCGGTGCCGTGGAAGGAGTATGTGAAAGCTTCCCTGAATTGGTGGGTAGGCGATGCCGTAGCCATCGCGTGCCTCACTCCATTTTGTCTGGTCTTTGTGATGCCTGGGGTACGGCGCTTCGTCGGATTCGTGCAGACTGCCGCGGACGTAGAATCGGATTCGCAGGCTAACAGCATTCACGAAGGCCACGGTTCCAGTTGGATAATTGAGTCGATTTGTTTCCTCGCGATTATTGCCGGCGCGCTTTGGTTCGTGCTGGGACCGAGCTCCGCCGACAACCACGACATGTTTTATGTTTTTTTCTTGCCCATAATCTGGATCGCCGTTCGGCTGGGGTTACGCGGGGCCACTACGGGAATTTTCATTCTTGATATAGGCATAGTTCTTTCGCTCAAATTTTCTCGTGGCGACCCAACGCATTTCGCCATATTGCAATTCCTGATGCTGATCCTTTCCCTGACCGGACTGGTACTGGGGGCCTTGATCAGTGAACGCGAGCGCGCCGAGAGACGGCTATCCCGTGAAGAGGAGCGCGTTCGGTTACTGCTAGAGTCCGTCGGAGAAGCGGTCTACGGGGTGGACGTTGAAGGAAACTGTACTTTCTGTAACGCTGCATTTCTTCGCAATATCGGATATCCAAGTTCGCAAGCTCTTCTGGGCAAAAATATTCATGAACTGATTCACCACACGCGAGCTGACGGGTCACCATATCCGTGGATAGAATGCCCTCTTCGCAACGCTTTTCTCGCCGGCAAAAAGGTGCATTTGCCTAATGAGCTGATGTGGAGTTCCGACGGAGACAGTTTTCCGGCAGAGCTGTGATCTTCGCCCTTAATTCAAAATAACAGATTGGCAGGTGCCGTAGTCATTTTCACTAACATTGCCGAGCGCCTTCGTGCCGAAGAGTCTCTGCAGCTCGCGAAAGAAAGTGCGGAAGCGGCGAATCGTGCCAAGAGCGACTTTCTGGCAAACATGAGCCACGAACTCCGGACGCCAATGAACGGAATCTTAGGCATGGCCGCTTTGGCACTGGATACCGAGCTCTCCGCGGAACAACGCGAATACCTCGGCATGGTCAAAAGCTCGGGCGAATCGCTTCTTTCACTACTGAACGACATTCTGGACCTGTCAAAAATCGAGTCCGGGAAACTGGAATTGGAAACTATCGACTTTTCGATTGAGGATTGTATCGAGCAGGCTTTGCAACCGGTAATTCCGCAGGGGCAAGAAAAAGGAATCGACCTGGTATGGGATGCCATCGGAATTCCGCCGATCGTGCGCGGGGATCAGGTGCGGTTGAGGCAAGTACTGATCAATCTGGTTGGGAATGCACTAAAGTTTACGAAGCAAGGAGAAGTAACGATTCTCGCTGAACAGTCCGCCAAGACTGAATCCGGAATGCGATTCCACTTCACTATTACGGATACCGGCATAGGGATCCCGGTCGAAAAGCAGCGAAAGATATTTGAAGCTTTCGCGCAAGCGGATATGTCCACCACCCGGCGCTACGGTGGAACGGGGCTGGGATTGTCCATCTCCGAGCGACTGGTGAAGTTAATGAACGGGCGCATCTGGCTGGAGAGCGAAGTGGGGACGGGCAGCAAGTTTCATTTTGAAGTGACATTTCTGCCGGCAGACCGTCAAAGCCTACGTTCCGAATCCGAGCTTCGTGCCATGCCCGGGCAACATCTCGTGCTGGTAGCGGACGACAATCCAATGAATCTGAAGATGCTAAAACGCGTGCTGCTGGAGTGGGGCATTCCGTCGGTTACGGCGTTGGGCGGATCGCAGGCGTTGGATATTTTCCGCGAGCACTCGCAAAAAAATGTTGATTTCTCCGCCGCCTTACTGGATATAGATATGCAGGGTTTTGATGCTCTGCAGTTGGCAGAGTTGATCTCTGCTTCACCGGCCGCCACTGAGATTATCGTGATGCTACATTCGCCGCTCGACAGCGTGCGCGCAAATGAGTGCAAGCGCCTGGGGATTCTCACTCTCCTTAAGCCGCTGCGACGACTACCGTTGTGGGAAATCTTGCGCAGGGGAAAATCGATACCGCTATCCACCTCGATTGCCGCGGCGTCTTCAACAGCTACAGACAAGGCCGCGGGTGCCAGTGGACTTCGCATTTTGCTCGCGGAAGACAACATCGTGAATCAGCGACTGATCTCGCGAATTCTTGAAAAAATGGGGCATACGGTGGTGGTGGCGAACGATGGTGCTGCAGCGCTCGAGATATTGTCGCAACAGTAATTCGATCTGGTGGCCATGGATATGCAGATGCCAGTCATGGATGGGGTCGAGGCGACGCAAAGAATTCGGTTGAACGAATCAGGCACAATGTGTCATATGCCAATCATTGCGATTACTGCCAACGCTTTTGACGATGACCGTCGCAAATGCTTTGAGGCGGGCATGGACGGCTACGTGGTAAAACCAGTTAGCCCGAAGGCTATCGGTGATCAAGTGGCCAGGGTTATGGCGCTCTTCAAGGAGCCGCAACCAGAACCCGTCCAAAAGTGAAGACATAACCTGGAGGGAAGATTGGTCGCTGTTGATGGAGGCCCTGTCCGGTGATGGGACGGGAAATCCCATTTTCGTCGTGTTTCCGTCCGCTGGCGAAATAATAGGTTATTAGCCGACTGATTTCATTGCCTTTAGTCGGTGGAACAAAGGCGCGGTAGTTGCGTTTCTAAGGGTATCAAATCTATGGATATTCAACGTCCTTCTAACGCTCGCGCCAAAAAGATTCGGCGCATCTTGTATGCCACGATCGCGGTTCTGCTCATTGCCGGCGTGACCTTCGGCCTTTCTCGTTTGAAGCCCGCGGCGCCTTCGGTGGACCGCGCCACGGTGTGGACCGATGAAGTAAAGCGCGGCCCCATGCTGAGAGAAGTTCGCGGGCTGGGGACTTTGGTTCCTGAAGAGATTCGCTGGATTCCGGCACAAACGGAATCGCGGGTGGACCGCATCGTGGTGCGCCCAGGCGCCATCGTGAAACCCGACACTATCATTCTTGAGTTGAGTAATCCCTCGCTGCAGCGCGACGCTCTCGATGCGGAGTATCAACTCAAGGGGGCCGAAGCTGATTACGAAAATTTGAAGGTGCAGGTGAACAGCGAACTGCTTAATCAGAAGGCCCAGGCCGCGTCGGTGCGCAGTGAGTACGAACAGGCACATCTGCAACATGACGTCGACGACAAACTTCATAAAGAGGGTCTGGGCGCCGACGTGACCGCAAAGCTCTCCAAAGTAAAAGACGAGCAATTGGCCATTCGCGCGCAACTGGAAGACCAGCGCACGCTGATCGCCGGCGATTCAGCTGTCGCCAGACTAGCGGCGCAACGCGCGCACGTCGATCAGCAGAGAGCGCTATACCAACTACGTCGCAGCGAATTGGATGCCTTGCATGTGCGCGCAGGCATCGATGGCGTGTTGCAACTGCTGCCGGTGGATGTTGGGCAGCACGTGACACCGGGAACGAACCTGGCGCGAGTGGCCGATCCCAAGAAGCTGAAGGCGGAAATCAAGATCGCGGAAACGCAGGCCAAAGATGCGGTGATCGGGCAAAAAGCAACTGTTGATACGCGCAACGGGGTGGTCACTGGGCATGTTTCGCGTATTGATCCTTCGGTGCAAAACGGAACGGTGACAGTGGATGTGGTGTTCGACCAGTCACTGCCCCAGGGAGCACGCCCGGACCTCAGCGTCGACGGCACCATCGAGATCGAAAATCTCAAGGACGTGTTGTACGTTGGCCGGCCGGTTCACGGACAGTCCGACAGCACCGTGGGAATTTTTAAGTTGGATGAAGACGGGACGGACGCTACTCGCGTCAATGTAAAGTTGGGGCGCAGTTCGGTGAACACCATTGAGATCGTTTCGGGTTTAAGAGTCGGAGACAAAGTGATTCTCTCTGACATGTCTGCGTGGGACAACTTCGATCGCATTCGTTTGAAATAGCAATTTGTTTGTTCGGGAGCGCTGACGGTGCAAACGTTCTGGCAGGATGTGCGATACGGGCTGCGCATGCTGGCGAAGAATTCGGGCTTCACCACCGTGGCGATTCTTACGCTCGCCCTTGGTATCGGCGCCAATACCGCGATTTTTTCTCTCATGGACCAGATTATGCTGCGGCGCTTGCCGGTGAAGAATCCTGATGAGTTGGTCATCCTGCGCTCACCGGGTCGGGGAGAGGGGCATGTGTGGACTGACGGCGACGGCGCGCAGTCGTTTTCCTACCCTGCCTATAAAGGATTGCGTGATTGCCCCGCGGTGAATGGAATGCTGGCGCGTTTTGCGTTTTATGCCAGCATCGCGAGCCGAGGGGAAACGGCGGAACGCGGGCTTGGAGAACTGGTTTCTGGAAATTATTTTGATGTTCTGGGTGTGCAACCCGCTTTTGGGCGCCTATTCACTGCGGACGATGATCGCGTACAGGGCGGTCATCCCTACGTAATTTTGAGCCACGCTTATTGGATGCAGCATTTCGGCGGGGATCCCGGAATTTTGAACCAGACCTTGCTCGTCAACAACACCCCACTGACGGTAATCGGCGTGGCGCAAAAAGGATTTGATGGCATTCAGGTTGGGCAGACGCCGAACATCTTCGTGCCGATGATGATGAAGCCGCAGATGACCCCCAACCGCAACGGCCTGGATGATTGGAACGATGCCTGGCTGGCGATTCTCGCGCGGCGGAAGCCCGAACTTTCGTGGGCACAAACGGAAGCGGCCCTGACCGGGGCGTATCATCCATTGCTCGAACAACAACTTGCAACGATAAAGGGCTGGGAGCAAAAGAAGCGTGCGCTCTTTCTCGAGAAGAAAGTCCTTCTGCTTCCCGGTGCAAGTGGCAGGCGAACGGTGCAAACCGATTCAGGACCTGCGCTGCTTACTTTATTCGCGCTGGTTGGTTTGGTTTTGCTGATTGCTTGCACCAATGTCGCAAATCTTTTGCTGGCGCAGGGTGCTTCGCGGCAGCGGGAGTTCGCCATTCGAACGGCTATGGGCGCAAGCCGCAGCCGCATGATATGGCAATTAGTGATCGAGAGTTTGCTTTGCGCATCAGCTGGCGGCGCACTGGGATTGGTCGTTGGCTTGTGGCTCATGAATATTCTGACGCCCGAAGTGGTGGCAGCCGGCATTTCGGGGTTGTCAACGAAGCTCGACGGAAAGGTTCTGGCGTTCGCCAGCGGGACTTCTCTTTTGGCCGGACTTCTTTTCGGGTTGATTCCCGCTTGGCGCGTCACGCGAAGCAGTGTCACCCAGACTCTTAAAGACCAGGGTTCCACCGGTTCTGTAGCCCTGTCTCACGTACGCTTTCGCAAGTTTCTGGTTGCCGGTCAGGTGGCATTTACGTTATTGCTGCTGGCGGGAGCCTGCCTTTTCACCAAAACGCTGTGGAATCTGCGCAGCCAGAGCCTTGGCCTGGACACTACGAATGTAATTACGTTTTCTATTTCTCCCGCGCTGAACGGCTACGACACCGCCCGAAGCATCGCGCTGATCGACCGGATGCGTGAGCGTTTCGCGGCGCTTCCTGGAGTGAAAGCGGTAGGTTCCTCGGAGATTTCCAGTCTAACCGGCACGGACATGGGCGCGAACATCACTGTCGAAGGTGGCCCGCAGCTTCCAGAGGATCAGGAACATGTGCTTTATGACCCGGTAAGCCCGGCATATTTTTCTACTATCGGAGTGCCGCTGGTGGCCGGGCGCGAATTTGATGCTGGGGATACGACTGCGCGTGGAAAAGTTGCGATTGTCAACGAAGCCACGGTCAGGCGCTTTTTTCCCAAGCGCGATCCGGTGGGGTCACGCTTCGGATTTGGGTCCGGGGATGCGGTCAAGCCCGACATTCTGATCGTGGGGGTAGTAAAGGACAACAAGCAGGACCACGTTCGCAGCGAAATGGCTCCTTACATCTTCCTGCCGTATGCGCAGCGGGAAAAATTGAGCGCCATGACATTTTATGTGCGCACGCAGCAGGACCCGCTGCTCATTGCGGACGAATTGCGTGGCAGCGTGCGCGATCTGGATCCCGATTTGCCGGTCTACGATCTCAAGACCTTCCAACGCGTAGTGGATGAGGACTTGCTCGCCGAGCGGCTTATCGCGGGATTATCGGCAAGTTTCGGCGTTTTGGCGGCGCTTTTGGCTGCCATGGGAATTTATGGCGTGCTCGCCTACCTGGTCATTCAACGCACCCGTGAGATTGGGATTCGAATGGCGTTGGGTGCCGCCAGCGGGCAAGTACGTACGCTCATTTATAAGGAAATGGGTTTCATGGTCGTCGCGGGTGCCCTGGTGGGATTGCCGATAGCCTATGCGCTGGCGCGATTGAGCGAATCCCTTCTCTATGGGGTGCGCGCCAACAACGTTGGGATTTATGCACTGGCTTTAAGTGTGATCGCCGTGATTGCCGCCGCGGCCTGCTATCTGCCGGTGCGGCGCGCTACGCAAGTCGACCCCATGGTGGCCTTGCGTTATGAATAGCAGCGGAACTAAATCGGGCCTGTTTCGTATCAACTGGTGCTCATAGATGTTTCGAGGAGAAAACGTGATGGAATCAAACGGCACCCTGATCAAGATGGAAGGCGTGAAGAAAGTCTTCTACACCGATGAAGTGGAGACTCACGCGCTGGAGGAAATCCACCTGGAGATCCAGAAAGGCCAGTATATTTCCATTGCCGGACCCTCCGGCTGCGGCAAATCCACGCTCCTGTCTATTCTGGGGCTGCTGGATTCGCCTACGGATGGACAGTATTGGCTGAACGGCCAGCCCGTTTCGAAGCTGACCATCAGCGAGCGCACTCGCATTCGCAACCGCGAAATTGGATTCATTTTTCAGGCTTTCAATCTGATCGGCGACCTTACGGTCTACGAAAACGTCGAGCTGCCGCTGACGTATCGCGGCACCGGCACTGCCGAGCGCAAGCAAAAAGTCCAACGCGCACTGGAACGCGTGGGCATGGCGCATCGGCTACGCCACTACCCTTCTCAGCTTTCTGGAGGTCAGCAGCAGCGTGTCGCCGTGGCGCGTGCTCTGGTTGGCGATCCTCTAATCTTGATGGCTGATGAGCCGACCGGAAACCTGGACTCCAAGAACGGCGAAGCGGTAATGGAACTGTTGCGCGATTTGCATCGCAATGGCGCGACCATCTGCATGGTCACCCACGACGAACGCTACGCGAACTTTGCGGAGCGCAATATACATTTGTTTGACGGACGCATCGTGGATGAAACCAGAGAAGTCAGCGTGGGTGCGTAAATTCTTTAGGCTAAATATTTTTTAGGCCAAAACAATGTTTGCTACCGAGGCCGTTGTTCATGGACACCATCCGGCAGGATATTCGTTATGCCTTACGCATGCTTTGGAAGCACCGATTCGCAACCTTCGTTTGCGCTGGGGCCCTGGCGCTGGGAATGGGCGCGAACACCGCGATCTTCAGCATGGCGGAAGCTTTTCTGCGGCATCCCGTTCCGTTGGATGAAGTCAACCGCCTCTTAGCTGTGGTGGATTCGAAACCGCGCCAAAATATCGAAAAGACTTCCGTCGCGACAGCGACCTATCTTGAATGGCAGGAACAAGCGCTTTCTTTTGACCGGCTCGGCGCCTATTCCTGGGATGGCGTTAACTTTACCGGCGATGGAACACCTCAAAAAATCCAGGATTTTCGCGTAACCACTAATTTTTTCTCGACACTCGGTGTGCAGCCACATCTCGGCCGCGATTTTCTTCCGGAGGAAGGGGAACCCGGAAAAAATCAGGAGCTCATTCTGAGTTACGGGCTCTGGGAACGCCGCTACGCTGCAGATCCCAAAATTCTGGGCAAAGTTGTGAAGGTCGACGGAAGACCGTTCACGATTGTGGGTGTCATGGGTAAGGGTTTCGACTTCCCTATGAGCGCGGAGGCCTGGTTGCCGATGGCTTTCGACGCTAAACAGCGCGTCGATCGGGACGATCGTCCTTTGTGGGTAATTGGCCACCTGAGGCCAGGGGGTTCCTTCGAGCAAGCGAAAGCAGAGATACTCACCATCGCGCAGCACCAGGCGGCAGCGTACCCCGACGCTTACAAAGATTGGCAGGTGCGCGTCCTGCCGCTCGGTGAATTCGCCACCGGCGATCTCACCCGCCAGTACACTTTGCTGCTGCTTGGCGCGGTTGGTTTCGTGTTGTTGATCGCTTGCGCGGATGTTGCCAATGTTCAGTTTGCGCGTGTATCCGGACGGCAGAAGGAACTCGCCGTGCGCGCCGCCATGGGTGCGACTCGCGGGCGCATCGTTCGCCAACTGTTGATTGAGAGCGTGATGCTGTCACTTTTTGGGGCCGCGCTCGGAATTTTTCTGGCGCTGTGGATACTTAGCGTCATTCTTTCGCATATGCCGCCGGACATTGCGCGGTACATCGCAGGCTGGAAGTCCATTCACCTCGATTTTGGCGCTTTTCTCTTTACATTTGGTGTGGCGCTGGCAAGTGGACTTCTTTCAGGCATCGCGCCATCGCTGATGAGTTCGCGAACCAATATTTCTGAAACTCTGAAGGAGAGCGGGCGGGGAGCTTCCTCCGGACGCGCGCGGCATCGCTTGCGCAGTGTTTTGGTAGTTGCCGAGATTTCGCTGTCCCTGGTTTTACTGGTCGGCGCCGGCCTGCTGGTAAAAGGTTTCAATGCGCTGCTGACGGTGAACCAGCAATATCGCCCGGAATCGCTGTTGACGCTGAATCTGAATTTGCCCGAATTGCAATATCCGCAGAGGTCTGTGCGCGCTACGTTTCACGACCGGCTGCTGCAAAGTCTTTCTAGCATTCCGCAAGTGCAATCCGCCGCGCTGGCCACCACAGTCCCCTATGGCAATGGCGGCGGCACGGACGCGGATCGCTTCTTGATAGAAGGTCGACCTGTAGAGCAGCGCGAAGAATCGCGTACCGCCATCATGGAAACCGTTTCGCCGAACTATTTTGCGGTGATGAGTATCGGCTTGAGAGACGGCCGGGTATTCACGGATTCGGACGGGGACAGCACTCAACCTGTCGCAGTCATCAGCCGCAGTCTCGCGAGCCGTTATTTTGCAGGTGAGAATCCGTTAGGTAAAAAGGTTCAGGTGGCAGGTTCAAAGCCGGAAGTGTGGCTCACGGTGGTCGGCATCGTGGAGGATGTGCGTTACAACTGGATACAAAAGGACGCGTTGCCCACGCTTTACCGGCCTTATCGCCAGAATCCCACTTACTACACCACCGTGGTTTTGCGCACTGACGATAACCCAGCAAAGTTTACTTCCGCGGTGCGCAGCAAAATCGCGGCTATAGATCCGGACCTCCCGATCTACGAGGTGAAGCCACTCAATCAGGTCATTACCGAATCGATTGTCGGCATTTCGTACGTAGCCGCCATGATGGCGGGCATTGGAATCATTGCGCTGGTATTGGCGACCGTCGGCGTGTACGGAGTAATGTCTTATTCGGTTAGCGAACGAACGCACGAGATGGGGATTCGCATGGCTATGGGCGCATCACAAGGCGCCATCAACAGACTGGTGGTGGGTAATGGAATGCTACTAACCGTTATCGGCATTGCCATTGGTCTGCCTTTGGCGTTCGCCCTGGCCCGCGCGCTATCCAGCCTGCTTTTCGGCGTAACAGCCAGCGACCCTTTTGCTTTCATCGGCCTGCCGCTGATTCTTGGCGCTGTCGCGTTTTTGGCCTCTTATCTCCCTGCTCGCCGCGCTGTGCGCATCGATCCATTGACGGCTCTTCGCTATGAGTGAAACAATTTGTTTTTATTGCGACGCGCATGCGCATTACCGCTAACCACGATCGTGAAAGTTAGATAAGAGGAGCGATGTGGAACCTTTAATCCAGTTCAGGAGTCTCGAAAAATCTTACGACGCTGGCGGCAGCAAATTTTTTGTCTTGCGACGCATCAACCTGGCAATTCAACAGGGCGAATTTGTAACCATCATGGGCCCTTCGGGCGCGGGGAAATCCACATTGCTCAGCATTATTGGGATGCTGGACAGCGCCTGGACTGGTGAGTATTACTTTCTTGGCGAGGCTGTACACCAACTAAACAACAAGAAACGTAATGAACTCCACAAAGCTAACATTGGCTTTGTTTTCCAGAGCTATCACCTGATCGACAATTTGACCGTCTTTGAAAACCTGGAGGTGCCGCTCTCCTATAAAAATGTTCCTCACAAGGAACGGGTGAGCCTGGTGTGCGACGCTCTGGACCGCTTTCATATCGTTGGAAAAAAGGATTTGTTTCCCAACCAGCTTTCCGGAGGCCAGCAGCAGCTAGTGGGCGTAGCTCGCGCAGTTATCCTGCATCCGAAGTTGCTGCTCGCGGACGAGCCTACCGGCAATCTCCATTCCGCGCAGGGCGACGAAATCATGGAGCTTTTCAAGAAATTGAATGACGGCGGCACCACCATCATTCAGGTCACGCACTCGGAGCGCAACGCCGCTTACGGCAATCGCATCGTGCAACTGAAAGATGGCTGGGTCGTAAACGAAAGCGCGGCCGCGACGGTTCAATCCGCATAATTTTGCGCCAGTTTTCAATTGTGCGACGCAGGCCAGCAGCAATGTCAGCCCGCGTTCTTGGCACTCAATAGCGAAATTGGAATAGACTTCTTCAACAAATGAAATCTCCCGCCAACCAGTCCTATCGCGTCTTGCTGGCCGACGATCAATCCGACATTCGAGACGCATTGCGCTTGTTGTTGAAGCGTGAAGGATACGAAACGCACGGCGCAGCTTCGCCCGCCGACGCGCTCGCGGCCATTGACTCGCGCGAATTTGATGCCGTGCGGATGGATTTGAACTACGCGCGCGACACCACTTCCGGGCAGGAAGGCCTGGACTTGCTCACTCGCATACAAATGCTGGACAGCACGCTGCCGGTCATAGTGATGACGGCGTGGAGCAGCGTGGAGATCGCGGTGGAAGCCATGCGCCGCGGCGCGCGCGACTTCGTGCAGAAGCCCTGGGAGAATATTCGGCTGCTCTCGATTATTCGCACGCAAATTGATTTACGGCAGGCCTTGCGGCAGGCTTCGCGCCTGGAAGCAGAAAACCGGCTGCTGCGGGCCGAATCACGGCCCACTTTTCTCGCCAAGTCTCCAGCGATGTCACCGGTTCTGGATCTGGTCGCACGCATCGGTCCGTCCGACGCGAATGTGCTGATCACCGGGGAGCACGGCACTGGTAAAGAAGTTGTGGCGCGCACGTTGCATGCACTATCTAACCGGGCCTCCAAACCCATGGTCACAGTAAATGCCGGGGGTCTTTCCGAAGGGGTATTCGAAAGCGAACTTTTTGGTCACGTGAAAGGTGCATTTACAGACGCCCGATCCGATCGCGTAGGGCGCTTCGAACTTGCTGACGGCGGCACTCTTTTCCTGGACGAAATTGCCAACGTGCCGTTGAATCTTCAAGCCAAGCTGCTGCGCGTTCTCGAAGCGGGAGAGCTTGAACGCGTGGGGTCGTCGTCTACCCGCCGCGTCGATGTGCGCGTGCTCGCGGCTACCAACGTGGACGTAAACTCCGAAGCCGCCGCGGGGCGGTTCAGGCAGGACCTGCTCTTCCGCTTGAACACTATCGAAATCTTTATCCCGCCACTGCGCGAACGCCACGAAGACATTGACCTCCTGGCACACCACTTCGTTCACGGATATTCGCAACGTTATCGCAAAAATATAGCCGGCTTCGACTCCGCCGCCACCGCCGCGCTGCATGAACATCTCTGGCCCGGGAATGTACGTGAGCTCGACCATGCGGTCGAGCGCGGGGTCCTGCTTTCCGCCGGACCGCTGGTTCGCGCCGCCGATCTTGGACTGCGGGCCCAAGCATCGACGGCGGCGGCGCGCCTCGAAGAAATGCCGCTCGATGAAGTGGAACGCCACCTTATCCGACGCACGCTGGCGCGCCACGACGGCAACGTTAGCCAGGCGGCCAAGGCTCTGGGCCTAAGCCGCAGCGCATTGTATCGTCGTTTACAGAAGCACGAATTAGGATGAGGCGCCTCTCCTACGAACGCCGCATTCAGCTTTTGGCGCTCGCTGCTGGTCTTCCCGGTTCTTTCATCGCGCTGATCTTATTATGGACGGGCTCGTATTCGTCGGGATCGGCGTGGACGCTGACATTTCTTATCCTTAGTCTCTGGCTTGGCTTCGCGCTTTCTCTGCGACACCGAGTGGTCTTCTCTTTACAGACTTTGTCCAACCTGCTGGCGGCCATGCGCGAAGAAGACTTCTCTATTCGCGCCCGGGGTGCGCGACCCGACGATGCCATGGGCGAGGTAATGATCGAGGTCAATGCTCTGAGCGCCATGTTGCGAGAGCAGCGCTTAGGTGCACTGGAAGCTACGGGCCTGCTACGCACCATCATCGAAGAGATCGACCTGGCCATTTTTACTTTCGATCACGAAGCCAAGCTTCGATTGGTCAACCGCGCCGGCGAACGCTTGCTGGGGCGCCCACTGGAACGCCTTCTCGGCTGCACGGCCTTGGAATTGGGGCTGGCGGGATGCCTGGCGGGAGAATCCGCGCGCACCATGGATCTCGCCTTTCCCGGCGCATCGGGCCGCTGGAGCAT
>JAUTXJ010000119.1 GCA_030838075.1 Acidobacteriaceae bacterium | reverse complement strand
TCCTTCAGAGGATAAATTCGATCGCTCTGATCCAGCAGCGCAGCACACAAATTACAAGGATGCCGAAAAGCGCAGAATGAGCGTATACAGGGAACACTGTAACCTATCGGATTATTCCCGACCCATTCCAAGCCCATCCTATTTCTATGCCCCCGCCTCGTATGGACCCGGCCAGCCTGACGCTGGTACGCGAACCGTTCGATTCGTCCGGAGTTCCTATTTGAACTTAAACACGATGGGTTCCGGGCATTGGCGTACTAAAAACCGTAAACCGACACCGCGGTGAGCCGGAGCTTCTCGGCGGTCTCTGGGTACTTCGAGATGAGCCGCCAAAAGTTGCGGCGTGCACGCGATGGGGGACAGCGCGGATCGAGGGATGGATATTTTGCAACCCTGCACCACCTCGCGATCTTGATTTCGATCAAGCGCTGCCGAATTTCTGGCCTTGCATTCATCTTGAACCTCCGAAAGCATCTTTCCAATCAAGTTGGCAATCAGCGATTGTTCCAGTGTTGTTGGGACTTCAGGAGCATGAGGCTCACAGGCGAATCGAGATTTGCTTCTCTACAGGGGGATTCGAAAGTTCTGGAAATGCACGGCAATGTTATTTTGAAGTTCCTGAAACGGCTAATCAGAACGACTGGCGGCCCGAAGCAACAAGCGCCGCATGTGGGGAAAATCTGAACATCTGAAATCCAAAAAGTTCGTAGCCATGGACATCAACCCAGAAGTCAAGCCCAACATCGTGGGCGACAACACGAACACGCCGTTTCCCGACAATTCATTTGATGTCATCGCCTACGACCCTCCGCACACAGGTGACCAACGGAAAAGCAAGACCGAATTCGCGGCCAAGTACGGAATAGGCGTCTCAACGAAGAACCCCGAAACGGGCAAGTGGGGCAATCTCTTTCACACATACCGCCCGTTTCTCAAGGAAGCAAAACGCATTCTGCGGCCTGAGGGCATTTTGCTCGTGAAGCTCGCCGACGTGACGCATTGCGCAAAATTCCAGTTCGCCACGTCGGAATTCGACATCGCCGCCACGGAATTCGGCTTCGAGTTGCTGGCCAACTACATCCTGCCCCGAAAGGGGGTCATTATTGACCCCAAGTGGAAAAAAGCCTACCACCCCCGCCAAAACCACTGCACATGGATGGTGTTCAAAGTCGCTCTCATTCGGACTTGTGAAGACGTTCAGTATTAGGCTGCCTTAATGACAAAAATGCTTCCTCTATTCAAGAAACGCATACCATGTGCGTTCGGCTTACCCGCAACCACGGTCATCCCCCTGCCAATCGTTGCTGGCTTCTCCGTGGTAGGCACACTGGCAGTGTCAGCTGTTATCAAAGCGAGCCCAATTGTGCTTATCGCGGGGCACCACCAAATTGGTACGGGGTTCGTGTTGAAAGCCTATGGCGTACCAGTTGACTCGCACTTTCAGAAAGCACCCATTTTAGTGTTCCCGGCGAGGCAAGCCATCAGGGCTCAGCAGGTTCGGCCCCCAGTGAAAGATTTCATCAAGCGTGTCGTTGTTCCCATTCTCGTCGAGCGTTACATTGCGCGACTGAATCGCGATAGACTCTTGGCCGAAACGGGAGAGCCTTTGTGATGTCATCCAAGGATCGCTGCGCCGTTTACGCTCGTATTTCAACTGACAAGCAGAGTCGTCTTTCTCCAGCCGATCAAGAACGAAAATGTAGGGAATTTGCCGAAGGCAGCGGTCTGCGCGTTCTCGACGAGCATGTTTATGTTGACGAGGGATTGAGTGGGGTGGGGTCAAATCGCCCAGCATTTCAGAGATTGTTGAAGATTGCGTACTCACCTGCGAGACCGTTTGACACGATCCTTATAGACGATACGAGCCGCTTCAGCATATCGCTCGCGTGACCCATTCCATCAGTGCGTCTGCTGATGACCCGTCAAAGGTAGTAGCCACGGACACGCCGACCCATCGCGCAGACGCGGGTCACGTGTGGGGCACTCTAATACATGGCCTTCTCGAGCATGCAATGCGATATAGCAACGCGACGCGAGACGATCTACGGCGGCTGGCAATGTGGTTGACGATTGAAGAACCGCACCTCCGAGTAGTGATTGATGAGGCGCTCGATACAGTGCAAAAGGTCTCGGGAGCTGAGTTTTGGAAAGAGGCGCGCGGGTCGGCGGAGTCTCACGGGGAAGCTCCCTTTGAGATACGGCTCGAAGATGGGCCAGTTCCCAAACTTTTGGCCGGCACCGTCGATTTGGTTTATAAAAGTGATGAGAGTTGGCGTCTGATTGACTACAAGACTGATACTGACGGTTCGGACGCCGAACTTCGTGCAAAGTACGGAACGCAACTGGATAATTACGAAAAATCTTGGAGTCGAATAGCCAAAGCAAAAGTTACAGCGACTTTTGTTCCCGCGAGAACAACTGGCGGAATTTGAAACGACCGTGCGTGCCGAACGTCCGCGGAACCACGCCATTCACAACGGCTAAAAGGAATAGTAAGAGATCCGACCATGCCTAAAGAGATTACGACGGTCATTCTAAAAGCTCTGCAATTCGCAGCGCGGAAACATGAAACGCAGCGTCGCAAAGATGTTGCTGCTTCCCCTTACATCAACCACCCTATTGAAGTCGCGAACTTACTTGCGGAGGTTGGAGACGTGACAGATGTCGACATCCTGGTAGCAGCCATACTCCATGACACTCTCGAGGACACGAAGACCACGCCGGAAGAACTCGAACAACATTTCGGGCTGGACGTACGGCTCATTGTGGAAGGGCTGACGGACGATAAGCAACTTGGGAAAGAGGTTCGCAAACAACTTCAGATAAAACATGCGTCTCGTTTATCAGGTCGCGCGAAAGTTATCAAGCTGGCAGATAAGGTTTGTAACATAGAGGACGTGATTGAGCGCCCGCCAGCTGACTGGCCCCTCGAGCGACGAAAAGATTATCTGGATTGGACCGAAAAAGTCGTTCATGGGTGTCGTGGAACGAATGCGTTGCTCGAGAGCTGCTACGACCAACTGCTGAAGGCCGGAAGAAGTGCCCTGCACGGCGCGCCTGAATAGATTGTATTGGATATCCGTTTGAGTATGGTATTGCCGGCTGTCCACGCCCTCAATATTGTTCATTGTTCGAAGAGTATGTGGCCCCGTTGGACCGCACAGAATTTGCTCCAAGATTGTTTCAGAAAAAGGCTGTAGAGTAAGCGAAAACGCGAAATGAAAGCCGACAATGACGCTTGCAAAGATTTAAACAGCTCCTTCGTGAAGAGTGGTGCGCCCGCAGAGATTCGAACTCCCGGCCTTCTGGTTCGTAGCCATCGAAGGAAGTGACAGCAAGAACTCTAATTTGTTCGTTGGCTTCGCATACGTAAAAGCGATATCGCTTTTCTTCTTGTTAAATGCACGAAAGTTGCACAAAAATATGTCGTGGAGTCCATAGGGAATCTTCCGAGTGCTTCTAAATTTACGTCAAGGGCGAGACCCATAACAAAGTTGTCGGACTCATTCTGCTCCGCGCCCTGTTCGAATTCTTTGGCCTTCCACAGAAATCTCACTACAATGCAACGAAGGCCCGCAATGCCGCCAAACAGTCGACAAGTTGACGGGCAGCACGAGCATGGTGAGCGGAATAGCGCATCTAGCCGTGGTGCCACACCTGAGGAACTGGCGACCGCCGCCGGTGCTGGTGACTTAAAGCTCACTGAGCCCAAACTCCTTCCGGACGAACAAGAGCTGCGGCGAATCATTGACCTTATTCCACAAACAATCGTGGTTTTGAATCCCGAC
>JAUTXJ010000170.1 GCA_030838075.1 Acidobacteriaceae bacterium | reverse complement strand
TCTGCGGGAGGTCAGTTCAGAAGAAGATCGAGTGAAGTTCCGATGAAGGACTTCAGGTCTTTGCGTGGCACGATGGCATCCAGAAAACCGTGCTCCAGCAAAAATTCCGAACGTTGGAAGCCTTCCGGCAATTTCTGGCCGATGGTTTGTTCAATCACGCGTGGGCCGGCGAAGCCGATCAAGGCGCCGGGCTCGGCGATGTTCAGGTCGCCAAGCATCGCGAAGCTTGCGGTAACTCCGCCGGTGGTCGGGTCCGTGAGCAAAGAAATATAAGGCAACCTGGCATCATCGAGTTTCGCGAGCGCCGCGGAAACTTTTGCGAGCTGCATCAAGCTGATCGTTCCTTCCATCATGCGCGCTCCGCCAGAGCAGGACACGGCGACAAACGGCTGGCGCGTTTCGATGGCCAGCTCGATTCCGCGCGTCACTTTTTCTCCAACCACAGCGCCCATGGAGCCGCCGATGAAACCAAATTCCATGGCGCAGATAACCACTGGGCGGCCATTCAATTGGCCTTCCGCGGTGATGATAGCGTCGTTCATGCCTAGTTTTTTGCGAGCTTCTTTCAGTCGGGTTGCGTACGGCTTGGTGTCCGTAAAATTCAGCGGGTCGGAAGAAGTCATGCCCGCATCGTGCTCGGTGTAACGCCCATCAAGCAGCATTTCCAGGCGCTTTTTGGCATCCATTTTGAAATGGAATTGGCACTTGGGGCAGACAAAAAGATTTTCTTCGAGGTCTTTGCGGAAAACGATGGCCCGGCAGGAATCGCACTTGACCCACAAGCCTTCCGTGCGAACCCGGCGTTCTTCGGGCGGGGTAGACTGTTCGATGGCTTTTTTGTCGCGTTTAAACCAGGTCATGAATAATTAGAAGCTCGACTAGTAGTCGATTCCCCGCTGAGCCAGTATACCCTTCGTGTATGGGTGTTTCACCTCGCGCATCTCGGTGACGAGGTCCGCCAGTTCGGTTATTTGTGGGTGGGCATTTCTGCCAGTGCAAATTACGTGAACGCGCTCGGGACGATTTTTTAATGCCTCGGCAACCTCGCTTGCGTCGAGCATTTTGTAACTGATGGTGTAGTTGATTTCATCGAGGATCACTAGATCGTATTTTCCGCCGTAGATTGCGTGGCGTCCTGCTTGCCAGCATTCCTGCGCCAGTTTGATATCTTCGGGATCGGTTTCCGCGCCCCCGATTTTTACGAAGCCGCGCCCCATGGGCCGAATTTCAAACTTATCCTCGCCCAACATTTTCGCGGCGTCCAACTCGCCGTAGTGCCAGGAGCCTTTAATAAATTGCACCATCAAAACACGCATGCCCTGGCCCACGGCGCGAAATGCGGTCCCGAGCGCGCAAGTGGTCTTGCCCTTGCCTGGTCCCGTGTAAACGATGAGCAATCCCTTGTCTTCCGGCATAAAGATTTCTGGCCTATTCCAGTTGCAGGCGTTTCACGAGTTCCCCGGCGATGCAATGGATGCGGTCTCGGGTCGCTGCAGGCATCGCAGTTTTTGCTTTTGCGTGCGGATCGGACAATACGATCCACAACCCCGGCCGGTAAACTTCATCGTCGCCAGGGCAAATCGCGCCAGTCAGTTGAACCAGTTCCAGCGCGGGCGGTTTGGAATGCGTGAAATCCAGCTTCCAATTTTCCGGAGAGCCTGCTTGAAAAGGCGGATGAACGAGGAGGTCCAGCAAAACTCCCCGAGCGTCATCGACCAGATCGCGAAATCCCTGGGAAACCAGAATGGAGTCAACGTCGCGCGGCGTCGGCTGCTCCAGTTGATCGAGATCGTAATCGGGCAAAGGCTTGTCGAGCGGAATTTCTATAGTGGCGGTGGGCTGATTTACATCGGCGATGATGCGAATGGACATAGTCGCTTTCGAGTGCGCAAACTATTTTGGATAGGCGCTGCCGGCGAGAATTGCAAAGGCACGGTAGAGCTGCTCAGCGAGCATAACACGCGCAAGTTCGTGCGAGTAGGTCATGGCGCTAAGGGATAACTTTTGCTGAGCCTGCCGCCGAATGTCTTCAGGGAAACCTTCCGCGCCGCCGCACACGAAGATCAACTGGCGAGTGCTGCGGTCGCGATGTTCGCCGAGCCACTTGGCAAAGGCGTTTGAATCCAAACTTTTTCCCCCATCGTCCAGCAGGACGATGGCGGACGGCTGGTCGAAGGTAAATTTCTTTAGCGCCGCTTCTGATTCGCGCAGTTCAGTAACTTCAATGGGCGTGTAACGGCTGATGCGTTTGAGGTAATCGTCGATAATGACGCGAAGCTCGGGCCGGCGAGTCTTGCCAAGCATGACCAGCTTCAGACGCATTGTGTTTTAGTCCGTCAAGAAACTGCTTCCCCGGAGAAATGCTCCGGGTCTCTCGAGCTACGGCGGTGCACACTATCGTGGCCCAGGCTTTCGGGTGAATCGGGGATTTCCAGTTTCGGCGCGGAACGCCACAGACGCTCCAGGTCGTAATAACGCCGTGCCTGTTCGCTGAACACGTGCACGACGAAGCCGCCGAAATCAAGGAGCGCCCATTCCGCGGAGCGCTGTCCTTCGCGATGCTCCGGCGAGCGTTGCGCGTGCTTGTACAATTGCTCTTCGACCTCGGTGCAGATGGCCTGCACCTGCGGGGTGCTGAAGCCGGTACAGATCACGAAGTACTCCGTGAATGCGCCGAGACCGCTCAAATCGATAACCGTAATCGCCCCGGCTTTTTTTTCCTGCGCCGCGTGAACGGCGAGTTGCACACCTTTTGGAAACGATTCTAGTTTCACTGGTATAACCTTTGTTTGAGGATGTATTCCTCAACACGAGCAGCTACCAGCCCGTGAATGGATTGACCGCGATTGGCGCGGCGTCGAATGTCTGTTGCGGAAATATCGCTGTTCACGTTTTCTAAAAGATATACCGTGCTGCGATTCAGGTGCGCCACTACATGCGAAGGATGCGCTGCTTCGGTTTCCTTCTTTGCGTCTGGACGGGCAATCGCATCAGGGGGGATAATCAACCGCAACGCCTCCGGACGAATGCCCGGGCGATTGGCGACGATAAAATCGCACAAGCCCAGAAGCGCCTCGTATTCCTTCCACATCGGAATATCGAGAAAGGCGTCCGCGCCAATAATAAAAAACACTCGGTCGCCGGCGTGGTTGTAGGTGTGCCGGAAATAACGCACGGTGTCGACCGAATAATGCAGCTGCGATCCGCTGAAGTCTTCACCTGCTTCGGCGAGCGACGGGACGAAGTGCGGATGTTCCGTGCAAGCCAGAGAAACCATCGCGAAGCGGTGCGGGAACGGCGCGAGATGTTGTTTCAACTTGTGCGGCGGCCGGCTGGCCGCAATGAAATGAATTTCGTCAAAATTGAAGCGCCGGTCGGCTGCCCGAGCGATGGTCAGATGGCCGTTGTGGATGGGATCAAATGATCCCCCGAAAACAGCGATGCGACGCGGCTGATGCTTTGCAGCGGTGCGGTGGGCTTGCGCGGTGGTCAATGCTTCTCCGGGATTAAATTCGCCCTCACTGCGGTTTGAGCGATATGTAGCAATTCTCTCATGATTTTTCGTCGCGGCTCACCATCGGCGCATGAACGACGTGCTTGCGCTCATTAACTTGGATGACAGACGAGGAGTCAGATATTTCATCATCCGGAGCATCAATTTCGTTGGCGGTGTCGGGCGCAGGCCGAGGAATTTTGTCCAAAGCGTCGGCGATAGATCGAACCAGCTCTTTTACAACTTCACCCGTGGCAGCTGAAATGGAATGGAATTCGAGATGTTCCCGCCGGCAAAAATCGCGTAGCAGTTCGAGGCGGGTGCGATCGGTTGTGGCGTCGAGCTTGGTAGCCACCACTATCAAAGGCTTTTCCGTAAGAGTTTTGCTGAACGCAGCTAGCTCTCTCGAAATAACTTCATAAGAATGGACCGGATCGTCATCGTTCGAATCGCTGGTGTCAATCAAATGTACCAGCAGTCGTGTACGTTCCACGTGACGAAGAAAGCGCATGCCCAACCCTGCGCCTTCATGCGCGCCCTCGATCAATCCAGGGAGGTCAGCGACTACGAACGTGCGCCCTAATTCGGTTCCGTGCGCTCCTGTCCCGCCATCGGCGTTCACTACACCTAGATTTGGCTCCAGCGTCGTGAACGGATAATTCGCAATTTTGGGACGCGCTGCGGAAATCACCGAGATCAATGTGGACTTGCCGGCATTTGGGAACCCCACCAGGCCGACGTCCGCGAGTAATTTCAATTCCAAACGCAGGTGACGCTCTTCGCCGTCCTGACCTTCCTCATGTTCGCGCGGTGCCTGATGCCACGGTTTCGCGAAGTGCTGATTGCCACGGCCACCGCATCCGCCGTGCGCGACAAGAACCCGCTGGCCAGGCGTGGCCAGGTCCGCGATGGTCTCCTTGGTCTGCGCATCGAATACTACCGTGCCTACTGGAACGAGGAGCACCATGTCTTCGCCGGATTGCCCGCTGCAATTGGAACCTTCCCCGTGACGACCACGATCGGCTTTGAACTCGCGGTTATAGCGATAACGCAGCAGCGTGTTGTCATTAATGTTGGCTTCCAGATAAATGCTCGCTCCGTGACCGCCATCACCCCCGGAAGGGCCGCCACGCGGAACATATTTTTCGCGACGAAACGCCACGCAGCCATTGCCGCCGTGGCCTCCCTTCACGAATATTTTTGCTTCATCAGCGAACACGAAACGTCCTTTGAGCTCTTAACGGAGGAATAGTTGCAAAAACAAAACGGTCCCGGATGACCGGGACCGCAAAAAACTCGCAGACCGAAGTCCGCTTGAATTCATGGTGCCGATACCGTTCAGTTCGTCGCGGATTTCGCGGAAGATTTCGCTTCCTCGGCAGGTTGCACGCTAATAAAACGCCCGTTGCGGCCTTTATCCTGGAACTGGACGATCCCCGTGACCAGCGCATAAAGTGTGTCGTCCTTACCCTGTCCAACGTTGACGCCAGCCTGATGCTTGGTGCCGCGCTGGCGAATGAGAATAGTTCCGGCATTCACAAATTCTCCGCCGAAGCGCTTCACGCCGAGTCTCTGACCGTGCGAATCGCGGCCGTTGGTAGAGGAGCCGCCGCCTTTCTTATGTGCCATGATGAAATCCTTTTAGGGAAACTTGCATTAAATCCCAGTGAATAGTTTTAGTTGTACTTGTAACTAGAGTGAGATGTCGCTAACCTGCACCGCCGTATAATTCTGGCGATGGCCCCGAGAAATCTTGTACTGATTAGTCTTTTTAAACTTCAGCACAGTGACCTTCTTGGAGCGCCCTTGCTGGACGATCTTTCCGGTCACCTTGGCTTTGGAAGCGTCCGATCCGGAAAGCACCTTTTTATCTTCGGTGTGCACGGCCAGAACCGATCCGAAATTCACAACTTCGCCGATATCACCGCTAACTCGTTCAATTCGAATAGTATCGCCCGGCGCGACACGGTACTGCTTGCCCCCGGTTTTGATTACCGCGTACATAAGCCTCCACCCTCTAAAGACAAACCGTAATTATACGATTTACGAGGCAATTCCGTCAACGCACTAAAATCGCCTTACAGCAGAGATTCGCGTGCCCGATCCTTTGATCGCCTGTATTTAACCGCGCCTAAGCGTGCGGGTGAGCCTTGTCGTAGATGTCCATGAGTTGGCGAATGGATGCATGGGTGTATTTTTGCGTGGTGGAAAGCGATTGGTGTCCCAGTAATTCCTGAATAGCGCGGAGGTCGGCGCCATCGGCGAGCAGGTGCGTGGCGAACGCGTGCCGCATAGAATGCGGATGCAAGTCCCAGTTCATGTTTATCAGCCGTACATATTTTTTTACGATGCGGCCTACCGAGCGCTGTGTGAGGCGCCGGCCGGCGTAATTTAAAAAAACCGCTTCACTGTGCGGAGTCGCAGTGTTACTCGCGTAGCCGCCGGATGTTTGCCGCAGCAACTGTTCGCGCAGTGGCCAATATTTATCGAGAGCTTCCTGCGCCTTATTGCCGTACGGCACAATGCGTTCCTTGTTGCCTTTGCCGGTTACCCGGAGCATTCGCTCTCTCTGCTCAATATCGACCAGATCTAAACCGGTCAATTCGCTGACCCGCAGCCCTGCCGCGTAGAGAAGTTCCAGTAAAGCGCGATCGCGACGCAGCAATAAGCCTTCTTCGCGAAGCTTCGGCTGATTTCGCAATGCCAGAACCGCAGCAGGCGACCATTCTGTTTTGGATTTGTTTTTACTCTTGGGCAGCGATCCACTCATTTCCGCAAGGTTATTTAAAAAAAGATTCATTTCTTCCGCCGAAAGAATCGAAGGTATGCGCTTAGGCAATTTCGGCGTGGGCACCAGACGCGCGGGGCTTTCGTTTAACATCCCTTCGCGCACGCAGTATTTGAAAAACGAACGCAAAGCCGCGAGTTTGCGAGCAACCGAAGACTTCTTGAGCCCTTGTTCGTGCAAATGGGCTACAAATTCGCGAATAATGCCGTGGTTTATCGCACTGAGCGCCGGGAGTGACATCCCGGGCGGTGTTAGAAACGCCACAAACTGGCGCAGATCTTTAGCGTAATTCGAGATGGTATGCGGAGAAGAGTTTTTAACCGAAACAAGATACTCGAGATAACTTTCGATCGCTTGTTTCATGGGCCGGGATGAACTCCATGCAAAATCATACCTAAACATTAGGATGTGTATAGGAGTTCAGAACGCTGTATGCCCAGTTTGAAACTGATTGAAACTGATGGGGGGATTCAGACTTTTGCTGGCTCGGGAACAACCTCTTCAGCAGTCACAGGCGGTTGCGCTTCGGGTGCGAGCACCTCAAAATCACAGCCATCCTTCAGACAAGTGCGCACTGTTCCGATCTTGCTGCGCTTTTCAACAATGAACGGGGCGCCACACTTGGGGCACGGCTCCGCGATGGGCATGTACGGAGTCGTGAAATCACAATCAGGGTAACGCGAACAGCCGTAAAACACGCGCGGGCGACCCCGTCCACCTTTTCCAGCGCTACCGCGACGAACGAATTCGCCTTCGTTGCACTTGGGACATTTGATGCCCATGGTGATCGGACGCGTGTACTTGCATTTCGGATAATTTGAGCAGCCGATGAATTCGCCGAAGCGACCGTGCTTTTTCACCAAGCCGGATTCACACAGGGTGCACTTTTCATCCAGCGGCTCATCGGGTTGGCGCGCGATGCGAGTGCCTTCCACCAGACGTCGCGTAGTTTTGCAATCGGGATAGCCAGTGCAAGCCAAAAACACGCCGAAGCGGCCGCGCTTAATGGCCATTTCCTTGCCGCAGTTATCGCAGTAGTCGATTTTGTTTTCATCGCCCGGGGGAACTTCGGGCGACAGGTCCTCAATAAATTCGCAGTCGGGATAACGCGAGCAGCCCAGGAAAAATCCGTGACGGCTGATGCGCTCCAGCAATTCGCCTTCACCGCACTTTTCGCATTTTTTCCCGGTGGGAATGCCGGCTTTGTAGGAAAGCATCTCGTCGTCGGCTTTATCCAGGTCGATGACAAACTTATCCCAGAATTCGCCAACAGCCGTGCGCCAGCCCAACTTGCCCTCTTCGATTTCGTCCAACTCGTCTTCCAGGCGCGCGGTAAAGGTGACATCAAAAATGTCTTCGAAGCTGCGAATAAGCAGCACGCTGACGCGCTCGCCCAGCATCGTCGGCGTAAAGCGGCCCTGATCTTTCTTGACGTACTCGCGATCCACCAGAGTGGAAATGATGGAGGCGTACGTGGAAGGACGCCCAATACCTTTTTCTTCCAAATCTTTCACCAACGTCGCGTCGTTGTAACGCGGCGGCGGCTCGGTGAAATGCTGGTCGGGACGAATCTTGTCCAGGCGCAGGATTTGGCCTTCAGTAACGCGCGGCAAAGCGTTGCCTTCGCCTTCGTCGGCCTTCTCGTCGTCTTCGCGGTCCGCGATGGCTGCTGGCGTTTGGTAAACGCGCAGGTAGCCGTCAAATTTCTGTACCGAACCATTGGCGCGGAAGGTGTACTCGCCGGCGGTTATGTCAATGGTGGTTTGATCGAAAATCGCCGGCAGCATTTGCGATGCGACGAACCTCTGCCAGATTAATTGATACAGCTTGAACAGATCGTCATCCAGAAATTTGCGGACATCTTCCGGCGCGCGCATGGCGTCCGTCGGACGAACCGCTTCGTGAGCTTCCTGCGCGTCTTTTTTAGATTTGTAGTAATTGGGCTTTTCAGGCAAATAATTCGAGCCAAATCGTTCTGGAATCATTTCCCGCACTTGCGCGAGAGCGTCCGCGGAAACGTTCACGGAATCGGTGCGCATATAAGTGATCAGCGCCACCGATCCTTCTTCTCCAAGCTCAACTCCTTCGTAAAGCTTTTGCGCGAGTGACATGGTGCGCTTCGCGGTATAACGCAGGCGGTTGTAAGCGGCCTGCTGCAGCTTGGAAGTGGTGAACGGCGGAGGCGGGTTGCGGCGCTTTTCTTTCTGCGTGACGTTGGCGACTTCCCATTTGGCGTCGCTGACGGCGGCGACGATTTTATCCGCAGTCTCCTGATTCGAAACTTCAACGTCTTCGCCTTTGTGTTTGAAAAGCTTGGCTTCGAAGAGCGGCGGCTCGCCGGCATCGAGCATCGCGTGGATGCTCCAGTATTCCTGGGGCACGAATTCACGAATCTGAACTTCCCGTTCCACGATCAGTCGCAGCGCCACCGTTTGTACTCGGCCAGCGGATAAGCCACGACGCACTTTGTTCCAGAGTATGGGAGAAATTTTGTAGCCCACCAGGCGGTCAAGAACGCGCCGGGCCTGTTGCGCGTCAACGAGATCCTCGTTCACGTCGCCAGCCTTGGCAAAAGCGGCCTTGATGGCCTTTGGCGTAATTTCGTTGAACATCACGCGACGATATTTGGCGCGGTCCGACTTCTTGGTGGCTAGCGTATCGAGCAGATGCTGCGAAATGGCTTCGCCTTCACGGTCAGGGTCTGTCGCCAGGTAAACGTTAGGAGCGTTTTCGGCAGCCTTACGCAGGTCCGCTATTACTTTGACCTTTCCCGGGATAACTTCCAGCGTCGGCTCAAAAATGTTCTCCGCCGTAACTACTACCGGTTTTGGCGCCTTCTTCTCTTCGACAACCTTCTCGCCTTCTTTAGCTTTTGCCTTGGTCTTACGCTTCTTCTTTTTCTTTTTTCCGTTTTCGGTGCCGGGTAAAAGAATACCTAACGTCTTTTTGGGGAGATCCAAAACGTGTCCCAACGAGGCCTTGACGGTGTATTCCCGCCCCAAATACTTATTAATCGTTTTCGCCTTTGCCGGCGATTCCACAATTACAAGCGAACGAGCCATGTTGCCTTTGTAACTCCGTAATCTTCCGCAGGAAGGGTCGACCGCAGGGGAGTGTGTCCTTCTCGCTACCTTATGCAGATGCTGAGATTATGCATCCGGGTGCTTTTTCCAAAACGGGTGCGCCGGGCTGCCAACCTGATTTGACTGCTAAATCCAGCTACAACATAACTTTACTGAATTGTTTGCCCGGCAATTGCCGAACCACGCCTTTCATCTCCAGGTCGAAGAGCGTAGCCAGAACCTCGGAAGAGTTCAAGCCAGAGTTTTCCACCAATTCATCAATGTGCCTGGTTTCTTCAACCACAAGTAGTCCGTAGAGTTTTTTTTCCGAAGCGCCCAAAGATGCAAAGGCCAGCAAATTCCGTTGCTCGGCCTCGGGGCGCTCGGCCTTTGCCAACGCGGCGCGCACCGGGGTCGGTAGTTCTTCTATTACGTCCTCGGCGTTGGTCACTAGTTTGGCACCTTGCTTGATTAGCATATTTGGCGCGTAGCTCACCGCCTGGGTCACGTTCCCCGGCACCCCAAAGACCTCTCGGCCAGAGTCCATCGCCAATCCAGCTGTTATTAAAGAGCCGCTGAACTCCGCGCCCTCAATTACAATAACTCCCAGCGGCATGCCTGCGACAATGCGGTTCCTGATCGGAAAATTCTCGGGTGCGGGATGCGTTCCAATAGGAAATTCGCTTAAGATCGCATCCCGCTCCAGGACTCGTTCGTAGAGTTTCTTGTTTTCTTTCGGGTAACAAACGTCAATACCGGTGCCCAGAATACCGATGGCACGCCCGTTTGCCGCCAACGCCCCATGGTGGCCGATGGCATCGATGCCGCGTGCCATGCCGCTCAGGATGACCAGTCCACGCGCTGCGAGATCACGTCCCAGGCGCTCAGCCATTTGGGATCCGTAAAGGGTAGGCCGCCTGGTCCCTACGATGCTGAGGCAGGGCATGTTCAGGATCTGCGGATCGCCCCGCAGATAGAAGAGCACTGGCGGATCATAAATTTGCAGTAGCTTTTGAGGATATTCCGGCTCGGTCCAGTTCAGCAGACGGCAGCCAGGGATGTTGCGGATGCCTGCCAGTTCCTTTGCCGCCCGTTTGAACGCCTCCTTATTATGGATAGCTTGCGCTACACGTGCGGGCAGGCTGCAGGCCTCCAATTCTGTGAGCGAGGCGTGAAATATGCGATCAGGTGATCCGATCTTACGCAGCAAGCGCGCGCACAAGCGGCAAGCCAGCCCAGGTGTCAGCGCCAGCGCGAGCCAGGAGAGGGAAGCGTCTAGTTCCATCGCGCGTTGAGCGTATGCGCTATATTACCTTTTTGTCAACTATCAATATATTATACAGGGCGGGTGGGCAGGATCTTCGGCCAACACGTTTCGGAAAATTCCCATGAAAATGTCCACGTCGCGTTCGGAAATGATCAGCGGCGGCCGGAGCTTAATGACATTGTTAAACGGGCCGTCCGTTCCAGTGAGGATGCCGCATTCGCGCAAGCGGTTTACCACGTACCCTGCCTGCGCAGTTGCCGCCGAACGTGTCCTAGGATCCAAAACTAGGTCAACACCCAGGAACAAACCCGAGCCACGTACATCCCCGATAAGCGGATAGTGCTCCTGCAGCGACAGGAGAAATGCCTTCAAATAATTTCCCACGCGAAGCGCGCGTTCCTGTAAATTTTCTTCTTCCACTACTTTCAGCACTTCCAATCCCGCGGCGCAGGCTACCGGATTGCCGCCAAAGGTGCTGAAAAATTCCATGCCGTTATCGAACGATCGCGCGATTTCCGGCGTAGTGATTACCGCAGCTAGCGGAAACCCGTTGCCGATAGGCTTTCCCAGCACGACGATGTCAGGAATGACGTGTTGCGTTTCAAAACCCCAGAAGTGCGTGCCGAGCCGCCCGAATCCAACCTGTACTTCGTCCGCAATACACACCCCACCAGCGCCACGAACGCGTTCGTACACCTCAGCTAGATACGTTGGCGGGAAAACGATCTGGCCACCGACACTGGGAAGCGTCTCTGCGATATATGCGGCTGGCCCACGCCCTTGCTTGCGCACGTCGTCCACAATTTCGCCCACGTGCGCCGCGTATTTCTTTCCTGCTTCCGCATCGCCGCGCCGGAATTTCCCTCGATAATCATCGGGCATGCACGCAACGTGAACCCAGGGTTTCCGGCCACCGCCTCCAGGACCGTCAAATTTATAGGGGCTGATGTCGATTAACGCAGAGGTATTCCCGTGGTACGCGTGTTCTAGAACGATGACGTCCTCGCGGCCTGTATGTGTACGCGCGAGCCTGAGTGCAAGCTCGTTAGCTTCACTGCCGGAATTGACGAAGAAACATACTTTTAAGGGCGCGGGCAGATGTTGAGTAAGTCGCTGCGCATACTCGTTGATCAAATCGTGCACGTACCGGGTATTGGTATTGAGTAATGCAGCTTGTTTCTGGACGGCCCGCACTACTCGGGGATGAGTGTGGCCCACCAGCGGCACGTTGTTGTAAAAGTCCAAAAAGGAGCGCCCGGTTTCGTCGTACAGATGCTGCATCCAGCCGCGAACGATTTTCAGCGGCTTCTCGTAGGAGATGCTTAAGTTCTTCCCCAACAATTCCCGCCGTGCAGCCACCGTTTCCTGAAGCTTCGGATCCTTCTTGGGAAACCGGTCCTTTGGAATGCCCACCAGCGAGTTGGGATCTGGGGAAAGACTGGTCCAAACCGCGCGCTGCGACGCGAAGGCTACACCGGGAAAATTCTCGTCGAGATCAAGCAGATCAAGAATAATTTGAAAATGGAGATGCGGGACCCAACCGCCGTTTTCCTTGGAAGTGCCGATCCGCGCGAATCCTTCTCCGCGAGGGATACACTGGCCAATTTTCAAGCGTGCGAGCGATTCTGAGTCGAGGTGCCCATACAAAGTAAAGAATGACCCCGCCTCACCGGCATCATGCTGCAAAATTACCAGCGGACCGTAATCCAGCGGTGCAGCATTGTTCGCGAGCGTGTGAATTACCCCGTCGAGTGGCGCATGAATCACAGTGCCTGGTTCGGCGAACAGATCCAATCCAAGATGAATGGTTCGCCGCTCTTCCAGCGGGCTAGCATCCGCGCCGAACAACGGCGAACTGTACAGTAAGCGCGCTTCATCGCAGCGCCCGATGGCGATAGAGACTTTTGCTTCTTCCATGCGCACGGAAATTTTCCCGCTCAATACAGGAGTTTCGGACTCGCGCGGATCGGCGCCGAGGAATTCGCTGCCGACGCTCAAGTCCAAGACAATGCTTGGAGCCGTTCGCAAATCCACATCGAATAGAGAAGCGGCGTAGCGTCCATTTTTTTCCAGCCAGCGTTGCACGCTTTCATTTTGCGGAACGGAGCTAAGTCCGCATACCTGGCGAAATGTGTAGTGCGCGAAACGCGCATTTATTTTCGCCAGGCCCTCAAGCGCTTCCCACGCAGGCGCTTCGCTGACCGTCACATACGCGTCTTCGGACTTGATCATTTTGCGATGCGCGGAATTTGTGACGCTGACGGCCAGGCGCATGCCGATCAAGTTATACAAAGCCGCGATCTCGTCTTCTTGCAGCGGAAATTCTTCGTTATAACCAGCAATAACTGACGCTGCCGCGCGCAGTACATCTTTTTTCCCCAACATCGCGTATGCAGCGGCGATGGCCACTTCGGAAACAGTGATGCCGTAATGAATATCGCCAAAATCGATCACGCTCACAGCTTTGCGAGGTAGCGGCCATGGATCGCTTACCAGCACGTTGTAATCGTTGGCGTCCCCATAAATTACGCTACGCCGAAAACGCCCAACCGCAGGCGCGACCTCCGATTCATAAAGTGTCAGAAATTTTTCTACAAGCGAACGCCGCGACGAATCGGCAATTTCGTTGACGTGTCGTTTGATCCACCCGGGGGCGGACAAATCCCATTTCAATTCACGTTGGGCGGCAGGATGAGAGAAATTTTGCATACCAGAATCGATGGTGCCTAATAGCCGCCCAAGACTCCTAAGCAACTCCTCACTGTGCGGATTAACCTTGGCCAAGACCGTGCCGGGCACGAACGTCAGCAGCCACACCAAGCGTTTCGTGGCATCCGCTGCGGTGATTTCTGTCTGCAACTCACGACGCTGCGTAGGTATGACCCGGGGGAGAGCAACTTCTTGGGCGTGCTTCGCCAGATGTTGCAGCGCCTCGCACTGCAAATCGATGAACGAACGTTCCCGTGCCGGATGCATCACCTTCAGCACGAACTGCGCCCCATCAGCGGCAATTAAATGAAAATTGTCGTCGTATTCGCCCGGCAGAGACTTCGCGATGACATCAAGACCATAGAGATCGAGTGCCAGTCGCGCCGCCTCTTCTACGCTAACGGGCTGGGCTACGCCGGATTCAAGAAGCATGCGACAAATTTTAGCGGCATCGGCGATGCGCGTCTATGTGCCACGCCTGATCCGTTCAGAGTGCCGGTTACGGCGGTGACCAGCTTTAGTCCCTCAGGGTAGCCAAGCGTAATCGTCGTCGCCAATCGGCGGCCCATCGGGCGGCTGCATTGGCGCGGGAAGCGGGATCAACTTGGGATCTTTCTGGAATTGCGCAATCTGTGTGGCGGCAAGATAGAGATGTGCGCGCTCTTCGCTGTCTCTTGCAGCATTCTGCGCGCCAGTGGCCCAGTTTTTAAGCTCTTCTAATTTCAGCGAAGCAATCGCGCGCGCTTGTGCCGAGGCTCGTTCATTGACGGCGAGTGACATCAAATCGTAAAGAGCCACAGCATTTACGACGCGCGAGATTTCCGCAAAATATCCGGGATCGCGCGAGGACTTCCATGTGGCATTGATAGCTGCGTCCAGCACTTCCTCGAGACCCGGATTTTTTACATCGCGCGCATGAAATTCCACCAACCGCGTTGCTCGCTCGGCATTGAAAAGGAACTGCAGCGTGTGTTCCGATGCGGCCTCGGCGGGCGCCAAAGCGTCAAAGGCCGGGCTGGTGCGAATTTTAAAGTGTTCTCGCCCGCGTTCGTAGTCTGGTACGCGAGGCGGAATAATGTTCAGCAACGATTCCGGCAAAGCCAGCACATCGGGCTTCAACGTCGCTAGAACAGCACTAAGCGCGCGACGCTGTTCCGCGGGAGCGACGATCTGCAAGGGAATCTCCCCATCGCCACGCAGCGCGAAGGTGTAGTCCATTCCTCCAATTGATTTGCTCGCCGCTTCCACTTGGTAGCGATGCAGCAAATAAATTGGGACCAAAACGTCTTCAATCGTGCTTAGCGGCGCACCTTCACGAATATTATTTTCGCCGAATCGGCGCAGCGCAGCCGCGCGTACCTGCATGAGACGGTTAAGTTCATCTACGGAATTGGAGCCCGAATCCCACAGGTGCGCGAGACTACTCAACGATCCAGGCGGCCGGCCA
Source organism: Acidobacteriaceae bacterium (assembly GCA_030838075.1). Classification (GTDB taxonomy): domain Bacteria; phylum Acidobacteriota; class Terriglobia; order Acidiferrales; family UBA7541; genus Acidiferrum. The sequence continues at coordinate 2,623 of JAUTXJ010000170.1, read as the reverse complement.
TCCTGGTCAGTCAAAAATCGCAAACCCCGGCGGAACGCGTCAGAGAGTATTTTATTCAGTTCCGCGTGCTCGTCCGCACCGGGAGGAAATTCCCGATACCCGAACGTGATGGACACCTTGTCCCATTCGCCGATGCCCGTCGCGTATGCGTTTGAAACGTCTGGCACGCCGTTGCTGCCCAGCGTCACCACCGGCGGCGGATAATCCATCACCGACGAGCGGTTTACTGTGCTCGCGGAATAATTGTGTTCGAGCCCCAGAGTGTGCCCGACCTCATGAGCCGCAAGCTGTCGCAGTCGCGCAAGAGCCATCTCCATCATTTTGGGCGAAACGGATTTACCGTCGTCGTAGGGCGCAAGCAAGCCCTCCGCGATTAAATAATCCTGCCGCACCCGCAGCGAACCGAGCGTTACATGGCCTTTGATGATCTCTCCGGTCCGCGGATCGGTTACCGCTGATCCATAAGACCAACCCCTCGTGGCGCGATGAACCCACTGGATCACGTTATAACGCAGGTCCATGGGATCGGCGCCTTCCGGCATTAGTTCCACGCGAAATGCATTTTTATAACCGGCGGCTTCGAACGCCTGGTTCCACCAACGCGCGCCATCCAATAGCGCCGACCGGATTGGTTCCGGAGCGCCACGATCCAGGTAATAAATAATCGGCCGAACCGGTTCACTAATGGCCGCAGAAGGATCTCTTTTCTCCAACCGGTGCCGCGCGATTAAGCGCTTCACAATCGGCTCGCTCACCGGCGTCGCGTAATCCATGTAACTAATGCCAAAGAAACTCGCGCGCGGATCATAGGCTCGCGGTTTGTAGCCTGCCGGCGGCAGTTGCACGAAAGAATGATGCTCGCGAACGGTAATTGATTCCGGCGAGGGCGTTACCTGTTTCACCCATTGACCCGGCTCGTCTCCCGCGAACGTCAGGATTGATTCAACCTCCGTGTTCATGGGGAAATTTTTGGTGAGCGGAAGATAAATGGCGCTGCGGGCAGCGTCGAGATGGTATGTGCCTTGTTTGGTCTTGCGCAGCGTAGCAGGAATGTCATGAGCGTCGCGGAGAAAGAAATCCGTGGCGTCTACTAAAACGCGATCTTTTTCCTCCGCCCCCACGGTGAAGCCAGCAAGCACCGATTCCGCGAACGAATCGTGCACCGCGCGCCGTTCGGCTTGATCATCGCTGATCGCGCGGTAATCCTGATTTTCCTGCACCAACAAAACTCTTGGCCCGCTGCGTTCAAAGCGCACGATTCGGGTCGCGCCCAGTTGTCCGCGGTCCAGTCCGATGTCGTTCGAGCCGATTCCCGCCGATAAGCCGCTTTGGTACAGAAATTCTGAATTCCATTTGTCAATTTCCAGCCAAAGCTTGCCTTGCTTGGCATCCCAATACAGGTTGCAATAGCCAGCGAGCTTCTGGGTGTTAGCCGTTTTTTCAGTTATCGTGGCGGGCTGGCTATTGTCGGGACGTGCGGCAGCGCCGTCCATTGCGCCTATTTGCAAGGTCAGGATGAGCAGCACGGCGCAAACATATTTCTTCATTTTCAAAACCTCCGGCGGTCCCGAAGCTTTTACAACAGAAGACCATCAGCGCGGCGTAAATTTTCGCTGTTATACTAAATCTAGCGCGAGCGGTTGCCATTTTGAGTAAACTTCGCATCTCTGTCGTAAAATACCTGAACACCGCCCCATTGGTGCGTGGTTTCACTCACGGTCCCCTTAGGGATAAATACGATCTTTCATTCACCGTTCCTTCGCAATGCGCCGATGACCTTCGTGATCGTCGCGCGCATGTTGCCATCATTCCCGCCATCGAATATCAGCGCATCGACGACCTGGTAGTCCTGCCAGACCTGGCAATCGCCGCAAAAAAGCGTGTCCGCAGCCTGCTGATCGTGTCGCGCAAGCCTATCGCGGAAGTTCAACGGATCGCGCTCGATCGCAGTTCCCGTAGCACCCAGGCATTGACGCGAATTTTGTGCGCGGAACACTGGCAAATTAAGCCCGCTTTTTTCGAAGCCACGTTTAGCTCCGCGGCCTCCATACTGGAACGAGCCGACGCTGCGCTATTAATCGGAGATCCGGCGCTGCGGCTCGCGATCTCCATAGCAGGTAACGCAACGCTAGGTCCTGCCGGCGAATTGATGTGTAGTCCCGACAAAGCCGGAGTCAATGCGACAGAAACGCTGCGTGTCTACGATGTCGTGCAGGAATGGCGTCACCTGACGGGCCTCCCAGCAGTCTTGGCAGTGTGGGCCGGGCGCCGTGAATCGGTCACGCCGGAGGTAATTGCCGATTTCGCGGCTTCCAAAGCGTATGGCATCGCGCACCTGACAGAGATTAGTGGTGCTGCAGGCGTGGAACAGGTTTTGCCAGCGGCCGATTTACTGGCTTATCTGCGGGAAAATATCGATTTCACGCTAGACGCCGAAAATCTCGCGGGACTTGAACTTTATTATTGCCTGGCCGCCAAGCTAGGATTGATACCGAGGGCCAAAGCCATCGAATGGGCTAACATCAATTCCCCGGATATGCATGGCGATAGACTCTTTGAGAGCAAGGCGAACAGCACTCGGATTGCATAGAGTCGGTTCTACGTAGAATACGGTTAAACAAGG
>JAUTXJ010000094.1 GCA_030838075.1 Acidobacteriaceae bacterium | reverse complement strand
GGTCGGTTTGCTATTGCTGCTGGTGTTGGTGTCGATTATTGCGGTCGGCGTGGAAAAGAATGACCCGCCGCGAAATACCATCGCGCCTGAAGCTGGGCATGAAGTTGGAATTGCACCGCAATTCGCCATCGAAGACTTTGACGGCGACAGCAGGCCGGACATTGCAACGGTATCAGATTGCGCAAATGGCGCAGCCAAGAATCATTACCAGATCACCTTCCAACTGAGCAGGGGTGGATCACAGAACATCGACCTGAGCGCTCCGGTTGGTGGTTTAGATCTAAGCTCGCGCGACGTTAATGGCGATGATTTCTTAGACGTCGTAATCACCACCGTGGGAACCAACCGGCCGGTCGCGGTTTTGTTGAACGACGGCGCGGGAACTTTTACCGCCTCTGACCCCTCGGCGTTTCCCGGAGCATTTCGCAACTCTTCCAAATTCTGGCGCGGGCTAGCGGAAAACCTCCAAGAAGCGTCGCCCGCCTTTTTTTCCCGCTCTTTCTCCAGCGAACTGGAGGCCAGCGCTGGGATGTTCGAACCCCTCGTCGACGGCAGAGTTTTCTCCAGACACTCTGACCGAGTTTCCGTGCGCGATGCCGAAATTTTCTACTGTGGCAGAGCACCGCCTTTCCTCAAACACAATCTCTAAGGATTGGTAAAGAACCAGCCGCGCCCGCGCACTTGGCGCGGAGTGTAGCTTCTCCTTCATGCTGCAGTCATCAAAGTGTTAGTAGGCTGCACGTTTTACGCCGGTCGATATTGACGATCGTTAAGGTCCGCTGGGCCGTTCAACTCAGGCTGTGATCCAGACTGTGGAGGTGTCATGAAGTGTTTTTTGCGGCGTCTTTTTTTTATGCTGCTTGCTGCCGCGACGTTTTCGACGGGTGTTTTTGCGCAACAAGCGCTTACCTGGCAACAGGTGCAAGACCGATTCGCGACGGCGAATCCTTTTTTGCTGGCCGGCCAAGTCGGAATTGAGGAAGCTCGCGCGCAGGAAATTACCGCATATCTTCGCCCGAACCCGAGCCTGGGGCTTACTGCCGACCAGTTGAATCCTTTCCCTGGCGGGCCTTCGCACAGCACCTTCGGAGATGTGTTGTCCGTCGCGACAGTCAGCTATTTGCATGAGCGGCGGCGCAAGCGCGAACTGCGGCTGGAGAGCGCGCAGGACAACACGAAAATTACTACTTCAGGCCAGGCGGATTTGACACGGAATCTGCTGTTCACTTTGCGCGGGGCCTTCGTGCAGATTCTGCACGAAAAAGCGGTGCTGGCACTAGCCAAGGAAATTCTTGCTTACTATGACCATCTGCTGGATGTGAATCGCGACCGTTATAAGGCCGGGGCTATCGCGCAGGTCGATCTGGACCGGCTGGAAATTCAGCGGGTGCAATACGAATCGGATTTGCAGACCGCCGAAGTTAATTTACGCACGGCAAAGATTCAATTACTGCAGTTGTTGAATGATCGTACCCCTGTGAAACAGTTCGATGTCAGCGGCCCCTACGATTTTTCGGCTGACGTTCAAGATCTGGCGACGCTTCGCCAGATAGCCTTGGACACCAGGCCGGACCTGCTGGCCGCGATACAAACTACGGAAAAGGCCAGAAACGATTATCAATTGGCGGTTGCCAATGGATCGACCGATCCCACCTTTAGTTTCGACGCCGGTCGCAATCCACCTATCGATCAATATATCGGCGTAGGCGTGACGATTCCACTGCGCATCTTTGACCATAATCAAGGTGAAAAATTGCGGACCAAGTTGGACATTCAACGCAGCGAACGATTGACGGAAGCTACCCGGGCGCAGGTTTTCAATGATGTGGATTCGGCGCACGCCACCTTGATGAGCACGGTGATCCTGCTGAAGCCCTATAAGGAACACTACCTTCCGCAAGCCTCCAGAATTCGCGACACCATTTCATTTTCGTATGAGCATGGCGCGGCCTCGCTTCTGGATTTTCTGAGCGCACAGGCGGATTACCGGAGCGTTCAACTCAGTTACCTGAATCTCATCTCTTCCTACCTGGTAGCCGCCAGCCAATTGAATTTAGCGGTGGGTCGCGAGGTCATTCCATGAGGAAGCGGACGCTCTACGAAACCGCGGCTGTGGCGCTTTTCTGCGGATTAATTGTTTGTGGTTGCAGGGAAGAAAATGCCGATCCAAAGGCTGAAGCGCCCGCGCCAGTGAAAGTCGAGCACGAGCAGGACGCCAACGTTGTGCAGGTGGACCATCCAGAGCAGTTCCCGCTATTCACCGCAGTCGAGCATGTGTCGACCTCGCAATTGGTGGTCAATGGCGTTGTCAGCCCGGATATTTCGCGCACCGTGCCGGTGATTTCGTTAGCGGTTGGGCGCGTTGTGGAGATTAAGGCCCGCCTCGGCGATACCGTGAAAAAAGGGCAGGTGCTCCTCCGGGTGCAAAGCGCGGACATGTCCGGCGCGTTTTCCGACTATCGAAAGGCGCTGGCGGACGAGCAACTTTCACGCACGCAGTTGGAGCGAGCAAAGCTACTTTACGACAAAGGCGCCATCTCGCTGAATGACATGCAGATTGCGCAGGATACAGAAGACAAAGCAAAGACAGATGTGGAGAACACCGGCGCGAAAATACACGTGCTCGGCGGCAACCTGGCTCACGCCGATATCGTCGTCGATATCCACGCGCCGATTTCCGGAGTGATCACCGATCAGCAAGTGACGAATGCCGCGGGGGTGCAGGGATTGGCTTCGCCCAACCCGTTCACAATATCGGATCTTTCCAACGTGTGGATTCTTTGCGACGTGTATGAAAACGACCTGATCAGCGTGCACATCGGAGATACCGCTGAAATTCGCTTGAACGCCTATCCGGACAGAGTTTTTACCGGTCGGATCAGCAACGTCGGTCCAATTCTCGACCCGAGTCTGCGCACTGCCAAGGTACGCATTGAGGTCAAAAATCCGGGGCTCATAAAAGTAGGAATGTTCGTCTCGGCTACTTTGCATGGCGTCAAGAAAGAAACGCACACGGCCGTTAAATCTTCGGCAATTCTCCATATGCACGATCGCGACTGGGTCTATGTGCCGGAGCGAGACAAAAACTTTCGCCGCACGGAAGTTGTCGCGGGAAATCCTCTGCCTGACGGTATGCAAGAAATTCTGTCCGGCCTGAAGCCGGGCCAACAGGTGGTAGTCAATGCCTTGGTGATGCAGAACACGGTGGAGCAATAGTGACAGCGGCCTCTAGAAACTCGCGGACGATCAGATGATCCACAATCTGATCAAATACGCGCTCAATAATCGCTTCATTATTTTGGCGATGGCGATGCTCTTGCTCGTTTGGGGCGCGATTTCGTTTCACAACCTTCCGGTAGAAGCGTATCCAGACGTGGCCAACAATTACGTGCAGATCATCACGCAATGGCCCGGGCGCGCGGCGGAAGAAGTAGAACAGCAGGTCACCATTCCCATTGAAATTCAGGTCAATGGAATACCGCATCTGCAGCATCTGCGCTCCGCGTCTTTGTTCGGGCTCTCGAGCGTGATGCTTATCTTTGATGACGATTCCGAGAACGATTGGAACCGCCAGAAAGTGTTGGAAAGACTTTCTCAGGTCACGCTGCCGAATGGTTTGCAACCGCAGATGGGCACCGACTGGAGTCCGGTCGGACAAATCTACTGGTACACACTGAAGAGCACCAATCCCAAGTACGACTTGATGGAATTGAAATCTCTTCAGGACTGGACACTGGAGAAGCAGTTCAAGTCGGTTCCCAATGTAGTGGACGTTGTCAGTTTCGGCGGAACCACCCGCGAATATCAGGTACGCATCGACCCGAATAAATTAGTGGCTTACGGTCTGAGCATCGGTCAGGTCGAGCAGCAGGTGGCCAATAACAACACTAATGCAGGGGGAAGTTTTGTCGAATCCGGGCTGCAACAAATCAACGTTCGCGAAGTCGGCTTATTGAAAAGCACGCAGGACATTGGGCAAACGATGCTCAAAACCCAAAATGGCTCAGCCATTCGGGTGAAAGACATTGGAGAAGTTACCCAAGCGCCAAAAATCCGGTTGGGCCAGATCGGCAAAGCTATTCACCGCGCGGATAGGACTGTGGTTGACGACGATGATGTGGTCGAGGGCATTGTGTTACTGCGTAAAGGCGCGAACGCGGACGTCACGCTGGCATCCATCCACGAAAAAGTTGCGGAGTTGAACAACGAGATTTTGCCTCCCGGCGTAAAAATCGTACCGTTTCTGGACCGCAGCGACCTGCTGCACCCGACTACCCACACGGTGCTCGACAACTTGACGGTGGGCGTGCTGCTGGTTTCCGTGATTTTGTTTTTCTTTTTGGGTAATTTTCGCGGCGCGATCATCGTTGCGTTGACCATTCCTTTCTCGCTGCTCTTTGCCTCGATTTGCCTGGACCTCAATAAGATTCCGGCGAATCTGTTGTCGCTCGGCGCACTTGATTTCGGAATGGTCGTGGATGGAACAGTGGTGATCATCGAAAATATAGTCCGGCATTTCAGTATGGCGGACCGCGTGCCAAAGACGCCGCTGGACCGTATCCGCGACGCGGTGCGCGAAGTATTGAGGCCAGTGTTCTACGCGCGAGCGATTATTATCGCGGCGTACCTACCGATCTTCACGTTGCAGAGCGTCGAAGGCCGTTTATTCAAACCGATGGCCTGGACGGTATCGTTCGCTCTTATAGGCGCTTTGATGTTTTCGCTTTTGATCGCGCCAGTGCTCGCGCTGTTATTTTTCAGTCATGGGGTGCGCGAATGGCACAACCCGGTGATGCAATTCCTGAAAGACAAATATCGCGTCGCCCTGACGCGGGCAATCCAACACCGCCGAATCACCGTTGGCATAGGGGCCGCGGCGTTTGCGGTTTCGTTTCTGATTGTTTTTACCGGTGTTATCGGTTCGGAATTTTTGCCGCACCTTGACGAGGGGGCGATCTGGGTCCGTGGAACGCTGGCGCCGAGTACCGGCCCAACGGAAGGTGTGCGCGTGATGAATCAGGCGCGTGTGATTCTCGCGTCGTTTCCGGAAGTGACGGTAACCACCAGCCAAGTCGGGCGGCCCGATGATGGAACGGATGCAACCGGATTTTTTAATACGGAGTTTTTTGTCGACCTGAAGTTAAAAAAATATTGGCGCCCAGTATTTCGCCAGGATAAGGAAGAACTAATTTCCGCGATGGACCGGGAGCTTAGCAAAATCCCCGGAGTATTGTGGAATTTTTCTCAACCCATATCCGACAACATGGAAGAAGCGGTCAGCGGTGTCAAGGGGGAGCTGGCTGTAAAACTCTATGGCGAGGACTTGAGAACTCTGGAGGACAAGGGCGACCAAATTGTAAATATCATGCGCAAAGTTCCAGGTATAGAAGACCTGGGACTCTTCCGCGTTCTTGGTCAACCGAATTTGAATATCACTGTCGATCGCCAGCAGGCCGCGCGGCACGGGATTAACGTATCCGATGTGCAGGACGCGGTGGAAACCGCAGTAGGAGGAAAAGCCGTGAGCCAGGTGCTGCAAGGCGAGCAGCGATTCGACCTGGTGGTTCGTTATCAGGCGCCGTATCGGGAGACCAAGCAGGCTATTGAGAATGTGCGGTTATTGTCACCCACGGGAGAACGCGTTTCCCTGGCGCAACTTTCCAAACTGGAAGTGCGCGATGGCGCTTCGGAAATTTATCGCGAAGAAAATTCCCGCTACGTCGCCATTAAATACAGCGTGCGCGGGCGCGACCTGGGCAGCGCGGTAAGGGACGCCATGCAGCGCGTAGAATCACAGGTAAAACTGCCGGTCGGTTATCATCTGAATTGGTCGGGTGAATATGAGAGCCAGAAACGTTCCCAGAAAAGGCTGACGGTGGTGTTGCCGATCACCATCCTGGCAATCTTCGTGATCCTTTACACCATGTTTGGATCTTCAAAGTGGGCTGGCTTGATTCTGGCGAACGTCGCAATCGCGCCGATCGGAGGATTGTTGGCGCTGTTGATTACTGGGACGCACCTGAGCGTGTCTTCTGGCGTGGGCTTTCTCGCGTTATTTGGCGTGTCCGTGGAAACTGGGGTCATCATGTTGGAGTACATCAACCAACTGCGGGCCGCTGGGCACACTATTGAAGAGGCAGCGATGGAAGGAGCGGTACTTCGTCTGCGCCCGATCATGATGACCATGCTGGTAGCTACGCTGGGACTTTTGCCGGCGGCGTTGTCGCGGGGAATCGGTTCGGATTCACAACGGCCGTTCGCGATCGTAATCGTGGGAGGCTTGATGGGCGCGTTGTTGCTAAGTATTTTCCTGCTGCCGGCGCTTTATGTTTGGGTAGCGAGGGAAGGCGACTCATTGCCCGAGCCGGAATCTGAGAGCGTGTAGAATCTCTCGGCTGCTTGCCGGCTGATGCACCTGGTAAATAGGCACCCTAGCAACTAGGATGTCGACCATGGACAAGGTTGAAGTCTGCGAACAAATTAAAAGAATAGGCATCATTCCCGCGATTCGTGTTTCCTCCGCGGAGGAGGCGCACTTTGCTGCGGATGCAGTGGCCCAAGGCGGCATACCGATTGTGGAAATCACCATGACGGTGCGCGACGCGGTCGCGCTAATTTCTCACCTCGTTCGCGATCACGAAAAGATGATTGTGGGTGCCGGCACGGTCCTCGACACCGAGACTGCGCGGAAATGCGTGGATGCAGGTGCAAGCTTTTTGACGGCTCCCGGTTTCGATCCGGCGATTGTGGAGTATGCAGCGAAGGCCGGAGTCACGGTTTTTCCCGGCGCGCTGACGCCCACCGAAATAGTTACGGCATGGAAGGCTGGCTCGGACTTCGTAAAAGTGTTTCCTTGTGCGCTCGGTGGACCGCAATACATCAAGGCGTTGAAGGCGGCGCTGCCGCAAATTCCGCTGATCGCCGCGGGAGGAGTAACGCAACAGACCGCTGGGAATTTTATTTTAGCCGGTGCCACAGCGATCGGTGTTGGAACCGATCTGATTCCTTCGCGGGCCATTGAGCACCGTGAAGCCACGCGAATTCGAGAACTTTCTCACCGGTTTGCAGGTTTTGTGGGGGATGCGCGCCGTCTGCTAGAACCTCCTAAAGAGCAGCCCGAGAAGGCCAAGACGGATTTCTGGAAATTTCACCGGCACGCCAATCCCGGTAAGCCATGAAATGCCGTTGAGCCGTTCGAGACCAGACTAACCGCGAGATTCCAGATTTGTGACACGGGTAGTGACAAAATCGCTTTGCCGACAGGTCCTTCCGTATCCCGGCTTTTTGTAATTTTTTCCTACCCCCCTACACGATTTCACTAATGGGAATTTCCGCAGAAGCGTGTATCTTGGCGTAACAGATTTTGGGAAAGTCCCAGGTACTTTTCCAGTCGCGTTCAACTGGGAGCGATAGTGCTGACAAGATACTTGAATCAAGCTTTGCCCACCGTGCTGGGTGTATTCGTCTTTCTGTGGGGCGGCGTATCCGTAGCCACGCAAATGCCGCCGTTATCCGAAGATTTTGATGATCTGTACAGTTACACCATACCCACATTGCCGCTGCACGAAAACGCCGCGCTTTCTGCGCCTCCCGCCCGCATAAGCGACTCACCGGCGCAACATGACGCCGACCTCGATCCAGATGCTAATAACGCCGCGCCGTTTCGATGGAAGATGGCGTTGCAACAGAGCCTATTTTTCACCGGTTTCATGCATAGCTACCGGCTGGCGACCGAGTCGCAAACTCGCGACGCGCTGAACGGCCACTGGTGGAGGAATTACAGACAATCCATCGGAGAGCTGCGTGGCTGGGACGATGGCGACACCTTTATGACCAGCTACGTCGCGCATCCCTTTGAAGGCGCGATATTCGGGTACATCGAGCAGCAAAACGATCCGCGCTACAGCCGGGTGATGTGGGGTGACGGCAGGAAATATTGGATTGCACGGCTCCGGGCGATGGCGTTTTCGGCGGCCCTGAGTACGCAATGGTCGCTCGGCCCAGCCAGTGAAGCATCCATCGGAAATGTACAGCTTCGCGATTCGCCGGGGTTTGTAGATCTGGTGGGAACGCCCATATTTGGCACCATGGTCATGATTGCCGAGGATGTTGCCGATCGTTACCTGGTGGCGCCGCTGGAAAATCGCACCGCAAACAAACCGATCCTCGCGTTTTCGCGAATGTTTCTTTCGCCGACGCGCTCATTCGCAAACCTCATGGCTTTTAAATATCCTTGGCATCGCGAAGGGCGACTGGGAATTTCCGGCGAGAACCATAAATTGCGGAAGGAAATGCTTCGCGATTATGAGGACGGTGCCGGCCCTGCACTTTTTGAATACGCGCCGCCGAAAAAACGCTCGGGTGAGGTCACGACTTATCCGCTCGCGGCCCCCATCGAGCTCGAAAGCTCCGCGCACTACGAAACTTTCCTGGGCGGAGGAAGCTGTATCGGTGGTGGAGGCTCCGGTGCCGTTCGAATCAAGCCCTCGTGGCAGTTGATAACGGAAGTTAGCGGATGCCTGGTCATTAATATGCCCCACGAGCAAAGCGGAGACTCCATGCTGTACCAGGTCGGAACACGCTGGACGCCGCGAGCGTCGCACCGAGTTTCGCCCTTCCTACAAGTGATGGCGGGCGGCCGGCGCATCACCCATGAACTGGACGACGATGCAAAACGGGATGCCTTAATGAAGGAATGGGACGAGGGGGCCGGACCCATTCATTATCCCAAGCGCGCGGACTGGTCCGTGGAGCATCAACAGAACGGTTTGGCTTTGTCAGCCGGCGGGGGAGTAGACATCTCGTTGGGGCGGGCGTTCGCGTGGCGTGTCGGAGATGTGGAGTACACCCGTTCTTGGCTGGGTGATGTGGATCAGATACACGCTGGGAATGGTTTACGGGTTACGTCGAGCTTGGTTTTGAAGATTGGTAGTTGGTGAATTACAGGGAAGACGTGAATCGCGGGCGGAAACTATCCGGTTATACGCTGTCAGCGTGGGCCATAACTTCACTACCGCGCAACTCGGCAATCCATTTCTCCAAAATCAGCTGATCTTTGGGTGTCACATCCGTGAATGCTACGCCCAAATCGGTATTCTTGCGCACCCAGACGATCCGGGCTCCAGCCGTAAAATTGGCGGCCTTGTGAGTAATCTTCACACGAACCCTGGTACCAACAGGCCATGCGCAATCTTTAATCTCGGCCCGGAAGCCAAATAGGGTCAAATCCCGCGTCCGGGTAACAATTCTGGTCTCCGATTCCACATCCAGGAGTTCGAGGTGCGCCGAGAAGATATGCCTTCGCGCTCGTGGTCGCTCAACCAACATGGGAATTCCCTCATGTCCATTGTATTTGGCCCCAGGAACCCCGGCGCATATCTCATAGGTAAGACAGCACCTAAAAGTAAACGTCGGCAAGCTTCGTGTTGCAGCCTACATTGCGGGCATGTTCCGGGGCGCGGCTCGATTTAAGAGACCCTGGAAGTGATGCCGCCGGGATTCGCGGCAGTATCTCCCACATTTACCCAATGTTTGAGCCGCGGCATCAAACGCCTTATCATCGGTTTGTGCGCTCAATACGAAGGAGGAACAAAATGACGGATGCAGCTCAACAGCCAGCAAAAGAGACCCAGAAACCGCAAACCTTCCCCGCGAAAGCTTTCGCAGCCCAGTCCGCTACTTCCCGCTTGGCACCCCATAACATTAAACGACGGTCCCCGCGTCCGCAGGATGTTCAACTTGAGATTCTTTATTGTGGAGTGTGCCATTCCGACCTGCATCAGACACGAAACGAGTGGCAACATGCGCTGCCTACCGTGTATCCCTGCGTGCCCGGGCATGAAATTGTCGGGCGCGTGGTAAAAGTCGGCAGCGCGGTGAAGAAATTAAAGGAAGGCGACATTGCTGCGGTTGGCTGCCTGGTAGATTCGTGCCGTAAATGCGCCGCCTGCCTGGACGGCGACGAGCAGTATTGCGAAAACATTGCGACCTTTACCTACAATGGTGAAGACAAAATCCTGGGCGGAGTAACGTACGGCGGCTACTCCGACAGCGTCGTGGTGGATGGAGACTTCGTATTTCGGGTGCCGAACGGGTTGGACCCCGCGGGCGCCGCTCCGCTCCTCTGCGCGGGTATCACCACGTACTCGCCGCTGCGTCACTGGAAGATTGGCAAGGGACAAAAAGTAGGCATAGTGGGTCTGGGCGGGCTCGGGCACATGGGCGTGAAGTTTGCCAAAGCGTTAGGCGCGCACGTGGTGTTATTCACAACCTCGCCAAAGAAAACGGAGGACGGAATTCGCCTGGGCGCTTCTGAGGTGGTCGTCTCCAAGAACGAAGCGGACATGCAAAAGCACGCGGGCAGCTTTGATTTCATTCTCGATGCGGTTTCGGCTGACCATGATGTGAACGCGTATCTTAATCTGGTGAAGAGGAACGGCACGATGGTGCTGGTCGGTGCGCCAGAAAAGCCGTTGCCAGTCGGCGCCTTCAGCCTGCTGCTAAACCGGCGCAGGCTTGCCGGGTCCGGCATCGGCGGGCTTCGCGAAACGCAAGATTTGCTCGATTTCTGCGGGGAAAAGGGAATTACCGCGGACGTCGAAATGATCAAGATTCAACAAATCAACGAAGCGTACGACCGCCTGCTCAAGAGCGACGTGAAGTACCGCTTTGTAATTGATATGGCCTCATTGCAATAAGCCAGTTGCGTGACGTTGACGACCTAACGCTTCCCGACAAATTGTTCTGAGCAGCCTTGTTGGGAAGCCCGGTGTCATGCAACGCAACGTGCCTGAAATGGAAAGCGGGCGCTCTCCATTAGTGAGTAATTCCACCCTTGGGGCGGGGATTTTCAAGGCATCGATATGACCACCAGGCTATACCTCAGCATGGTTGCGTTCCCCGCAGAGTCCGCTGCCGTTTCGCCCGGCAAGATCATTGTGTCTCCACCATACCAATCCGTCTCAACTTCTGGTTACTCCGTGATCCAGGCACAATCAGAAGAATTCGAACGCGGACTGTATCTTACTCTTGGTGAGGGCGGATCAAGATGGCCATTGAAAAGTTCACCATCAACGTGTCGGACGCTCTACTTGCAGATCTGAGACGCAGGCTCGATGCCACGCGCTGGCCCGACGAGCTTGAGAACGTTGGCTGGGAGTTGGGCTCAAGTCTCAGCTACATGAAATCGCTGGCCGATTATTGGCGGAACGCCTATGAGTGGCGGCGGCAAGAGGCGATGCTGAACCAGCTCCCTCAGTATCGGGTGACACTCGATGGATTCCACGTCCACCTTCTGCATGTGCGCAGCAAGGATCCAAAACCATTGCCACTCATCATCACGCATGGCTGGCCGGGAAGCTTCGTCGAAATGGTGAAGCTCATCCCGCTCTTGACCGATCCCGCGGCGCACGGCGGAAGGGCGGAAGACGCCTTCGATGTGATCGTCCCCTCTTTACCGGGCTATGGATTCTCTGACCGTCCTACGGAGCGGGGCATGAATCCGTTCAAGGTGGCAGCACTCTGGGCCCGATTGATGGCGGAGCTCGGTTATGAGCGTTTCGCTGCCCAAGGAGGCGATTGGGGCTCAGCCATTTCGACAGCCCTTGGCCTCGACCATGCCCAACGTATCATCGGCATTCACCTCAACTACATTGCCGGTCGCTTTCTTCTCGGCG
>JAUTXJ010000090.1 GCA_030838075.1 Acidobacteriaceae bacterium | reverse complement strand
GCGGGCGATCGAACAGCGGCAGGTTTTCTAGCGATCAGCCGGCGGTGCCGTCTTTCTCAGGATACAGCAGCTCGGTGAAGCGCGGATCTTCCTGAAGGAAGGCGAAGTCTTCATCGTTACGCGCGTGGTAGCGATTTTCTGATTTGAGCTGGATGGCTACTTTCAGATTGGCCATGGCAGAGTCCGCTTCGCCGGTCAGGCAATCGAGTGCGGCGAGGGCGTAGTGAATATGATCGGCTTTGGGAGCGGCCCGGCGAGCTTTATCCAAGCTTTCGCGGGCGTCATCCCAGCGGCCGACGTTCATCATAGCGACGCCGCGTTGATAATGTTCGTCAGCGGTGCGCGGATTTTGATCGTGGAGCGGCTTCATGCGTTGCTCGGCAATTTTTACGTGCATGCGGGCGCGGTCGGCGAGTTCTTTGCTGGGGCCCTCCACAACTTTTTCCAGTTCTTGCTTGGCGCGGGCGAATTTCTGCTGCCGAAATAATGCCAGGGCCTCGTCGTAGATTTTGAGTTGAGCCTGGACACGTGGATCGACAAGTTCGACGCCGCCACGTTGGTGGGGAGGCGCCGGAGGTAAGTTCTTTTTCTTCTGCAATTTGGCACGGGAATGAGACGCGCTCTTGGCGTGAGAGGAAGATGCTCGGGTTGGCTTACGTACTTTTGCCATGAAGCGCATGCTAACAGAGGTGATATGGCGCGTCAATGTTCGCGCCATGCGTAAGCCTTCGAAACCGCGGGTTTACGGGTGTTAACCGCATTTTGACCAGCGGGCGTCTGGGTGATGTTGTATGGCTCATACTCCTACCCCCCGGCATTTACACAAAAGAGTCCGTAAAGTGATGAAAACAAAGGTTTGAGGCCTGAAAAAGAATGCAAAAAACTGCAAAGAGTCCACAAGGTGCTCAAAACACGCTAGTAAGTAGTTAACCATAATAATTTAGAGCCGAAGACAAAGGCGCCCGACGAAGAAAGGTAGCTGGGGGACGGCGTCCAGGGCTCTAATAAGCCTATATTTTACCATTTAGATATATTCAATACAACTAAACTAAATTCGAGTTGCACCTGGGGGCCGGGTTGAGATTTTTTACATTGATTGCCGTGAGCGTGGTCGGATCCATTAAGGATTGCGCACCAAATTCTGGCGTGACTCTTATGGGTGACGTTACCTACCGGAGGCATGGGTAGAAAATACAGTATGAGAATCGAGGGAAATTCGCAGACACTGTATTTAGAGGTTGGAGGTTCGAAGTTCGAGGTTCGAACAGCACGCATACGCTCGAGGTTGGAGGTCCGAAATTCGAGGTTCGAAAATTCGGGATTCGAAGACACGATACAACATTGCGTAAAAATCGCTAAGATGAACGTGCCTGTAAGGAATCAACGAGGGTTCGGGAATAGAATCGATAAGCATGGGGGCGAATACCGGCTGGGTTAAGTGTGTGCGGTGAGATTTTAGCCGGGTTCGAAATTACGACTAGTGCCGTTTATTAATTTTCCTGCGCGCGAAATTAACTGCAAGCTGGTGTATTACGGTCCAGGTCTGGGCGGAAAAACCGCGAACCTGCAATGGGTGTACGACCACACCGGGCAGAACCAGAAGGGCAAGATGGTGTCGCTGGCCACGGAGACGGACCGCACACTGTTTTTTGATTTTCTGCCGCTGGATCTGGGGACGGTGCGCGGATTTAAAACACGCTTTCATCTGTATACCGTGCCAGGGCAGGTATTTTATGAGGCCAGCCGCAAGCTGATTTTGAAAGGCGCGGACGGCGTGGTATTTGTGGCGGATTCGCAGGAAGAGCGGCTGGATGCCAATTTTGAAACGATGGAGAACTTGCAGGAGCATTTGAAAGAACACAACCTGAAATTCGATACGATTCCGTATGTGCTGCAATTGAACAAGCGCGATTTGCCAAATGTGATGAGCGTCGCGGATTTGACGAAGCAATTACAAAAAAAGGGCGAGCCGGTTATTGAGGGAGTGGCGGTGAATGGGCAGGGCGTGTTTGAGACGTTGAAGGAAGTGGCGAAATTGGTTTTGGCGGAGTTGAAGAAGAACGGTTAGCTCGGCTCTAGCATTTTGCCGGATAGAAAAATCACTAAGGAATTTTAGAAACTGTGCCCGTCTGGAAAAAAACCGCACCCTTGAAAAAACGCAAGGGTGCGGCACCCGCGCCTCGCTTCCACGATTAATCTCGCGGCCACCCGCCCTGGTGACATCGGCTCGCGAGGTACTATCTCAAAGTGCCCCAGTCTGCCCACTTGCTTAATCATCAGTTCAGGCGGAACTATCGAAGACCGTCACTGTCCCCGGCTTTCCGCAGCGGTACCCTCTTGCGGTTCGACGTCTTGAATGTATTCGAATGGGATCGCCCAGGCACCATCATTGTAGCTTTTCCCGAGTCGCTCGTAGCGCTCTGGTTGATTCGTTGACCGGACATCGACAACTACATCTTGGTTCGTGTCTGATGCCGACAAAACTCTAGCGGTTATGACCTCCCCTTCCATGGAAGTAAGGTGGACTATTTTGCCCTCATACTTGCAAAGCCGTTCTTGGATAATGGATTTCATGGTTTACTAAAGTATACATGTACATTCCCGCCAGTCAGCTTGTTCTCAAAATTATAGTGTGGAGTTGCCGGCGGGTGGCCCGGACGAAATGGGCCAAGACAAATTAGGGTGCCCCACTCTCGTTTTTTGAGGGTGGGGTTTTTTCTTCGCCTTCTGAATCTACAGATTCACCCGATCCATAGCTATCAGACCCGATTCACTCCTGAAGTAAAACTCCCAGCTACTCCACGGCCAATCCTGCGCATGAAGCACCAATCCGCGATTCACGGGATTCGCGTGCATGTAATCCAACTTCTCGTTCTTCTTTTCATGGCTGTACACGTTGAAGTCGTAAAATCTTGGCTGCCAAAACCCTGGCAGGTCACCGATATGTTTCGCAACGGGCATCCGCGGTGCTGTGAGTGGCACGACGCGGTGCTGTCCCCGCATTTTGCGTGAAACGCGCTGCTTCAGCATTTGCAGCGCACTTGAGGAAGAACACTTCTTAGGCTCGCTGATTAATAGATGCACGTGGTTCGGCATCAATACGTATCCCACGAGAAGAAAATCGTACCCATGGCGCGCCTCGTCGAGTTCCTTCACGAAAAGGTTTCGCCCGCATGCGGTCGCCAGTAATGGCAAACGACGGTAACAACTGAACGTTACAAAGTGCAGCTCGTCGCGACCGTGATAGCGGTTTAGGTTCTTTGGCATCCAGTACCAACTACCCCACCCCACCCTCACAAAATGTTCAGTCCCATGACATCCTTTACACTCTCGCGCGTGCCGCGCACGCGCAGGAGGGTAAGGAGCGATGGCATGGAAGACGATGGAAGTTCATGAACAGCGCGTGCGGTTTGTAGTGGCGGCCGCGCAAAGAGCGCAGCCCTTCAGCGCTCTTTGTGCAGAGTACGAGATTTCGCGTCCGACAGGATATCTGTGGTTGGAGCGCTACCGGGAGTTGGGCGTGCATGGCGTTGCGGAACAGAGTCGCAAGCCGCATCACAGCCCACGACGCACGGACGCGGCGTTGGAGCAGCAGGTAGTCCTGATGCGGCGGCGCTATCCGGACTGGGGTGCGCGCAAGCTGCAGGTGCTGCTGGCCCGCGAAGGCGTGGTCCTGCCGCGCAACACGGTTCATCGCATTCTGATGCGCCACGATCTGGTACCCGAAGAGGAACGGCGCACTCCTGCCGTGCAACGTTTCGAGCGCGAAAAGCCCAACGAGTTGTGGCAGATGGATTTCAAGGGACCGCGGGGCTGGTCGCAGCCTATGGGGCCGCTGTCCGTGCTCGACGACCACAGTCGTTATCTGATTGCGCTGGCGGCCAACGGCAGCACGCAAGCTGAACCAGTGCGCGAGCAACTGGAAGAAGCATTTCAGCGGTGCGGCGTTCCGGAAGGAATGCTGATGGATCACGGTACGCCGTGGTGGAGCATGAATGCGCCCTGGGGACGGACCCATCTGTCGTTGTGGCTGATGCGCCAGGGGATTCGCTTACAGTGGAGCGGCTTTGGACATCCCCAAACGCAGGGGAAAGTAGAACGCTTCCATGGTTCACTGCAACGTGCCCTGGAGCGGCGCGGCCTACCGCCGCAGAAAACACAAGCGTGGCTGGATGCCTATCGCTGGGAGCACAATCACGTGCGACCGCACGAAGCGCTGGGAATGCAGACTCCTGCCACGCGGTGGTTCCCTAGCCCACGGCGCTACGATCCGCAACCGCCACGGTGGGAATATCTAAAGACGCCTGGGTGCGCAAAGTGGACTCCGAAGGCAAGCTGAAAATTAAAGGGCAGCAATGGAACATCAGCAAAGCCCTGTGTGGAGAGTGGGTGCAGATCGTCCCTGTAGAACGACGCCTGCTGGTGTTTTATTGCCAGACGCTAATTCGCGAACTCGACCCCGCACTCCAGCGTTCGACGATCGTCGAACGCTGGAGAACAGACCAAGGTTCCAGCCACAAAACTGTAAAGGATGTCTAGGGACAAAATGTAAACCATGTCTAGGGACTAGACACAAACCGAGAGTGGGGCACCCTCAAGAATAATTTAGAGCGAATTCAAGCACGACCCAACGTGCGCGTATTGGCTTACCACGGTTAGCTAGGCGAAGTTGGCTAGGGCGGCGGATTCGGATTCGAAGGCGGGGATGGCTTCGATGAGGCGGGTGACGGTGAGAGCGTCGCGGACGCGGCCGGGGCCGCAGACCAAGCGCAGGACGCCGCCTTCGCGAGCTAGTTGGATGGAGATGCGCACCAGGGTGGAGATGCCGGAGCTGTCGATCTGGGGGACGCCGTTGAGGATGACCACGACTTTGCGGGCGCCATGGTCGATTACGGATTGCAGCGCCTCGTGAAGCTGTTCGCTGGATTCGCCAATGGTGAGGCGGCCGTGGACGTCGAGGACAGAGACGGGGCCGCTGGCGCGAACGTTTATTTCCATGGGGGCGTGATCGGCCATCTGGTGATTCTCCGTCCGAGTGGATAAGCGGCGCTGGTTAGAGCGGCTTTCCATTGGCGTGCATTATACGACGAAGGAAGATGACATGCGATTGGTGGGTGGAATTTGTGCGGGGCAATTTGGATGGGAGAGCTATCCGCTAGTTTCTGCGCTCAAAAAGACAAAATAATGAGCAACTGAATGCATTCGAGATTCCATCCTCAAATTCGGCACCCAACGTATTTCAAAACCTAACGTCAACAGAAAGACCCATCCTAAAAATCGAGGGTGGGGCACCCGTCGTGGTGTGTTGAGTTTTAGTTGTCTGAGGAGATTGTGCTTGGCGTTTTTTCGTCAAGTTCAAAAGATAACTTCTATTTCAAAAACCAACGTCAAACTCAAGACTCAGGTTCATAACTCAACTGCGAACCTGGGGCACCCTCGCGGGATCGGGCGAGGCTTGCTAGTTAAATTTTTTGTGGGATGAATCAATTCTATTTATATGACAAGCAAGAATTGGGTGCTTATAATCGGGCGCGTCGAGAGGCTGTTGGGGGCCTGTCCAGTCGTGATTGGGGCAGAGAGTATATTTTTTTTGATTAACTGATGACCATTCCGAAGTTCCTACATTTGTCTCAAAACTATTGTAAGAAGACGCCTTACCGTGGGCGTGGGACGTGGCGAACTTCTTTGTTGCTGGCCTTGATTTTGTGCGGCGCTTCGGGGGCGTTCGCACAAACGGTGGCACCTACCGATTTTTCCAAGGCGAGTACCAACGAGAAGCTTACGCAGCTTGACCAGCGGGTGACGGCGGCGCAGTCGTCGGCGGATAACGCGTGGATGCTGGTGAGCGCGGCGCTGGTGTTGATGATGACGGGCCCGGGGCTGGCGCTTTTTTATGGCGGGTTGGTGCGGCGCAAAAATACGCTGGCGATTATGATGCAAAGTTTCGCGCTGATGGCTTTGATCACGGTGATGTGGGCGCTGGTGGGCTACAGTCTGTGCTTTGGCGGAAATGGGCCGTTGATTGGCGGGTTCGAGCACGCATTTTTGCGTGGCGTGGGCGCGGATCCGAATCCCGATTATGCGGGGACGATACCGCAGAGCACTTTCATGGTGTACCAGTTGATGTTTGCGATTATCACGCCAGCGCTGATTACCGGGGCCACGGCAGAGCGGATGAAATTCAGCGGGTCGGTGTTGTTCATGGTGCTGTGGTTTGTTTTTGTTTACGCGCCGCTGGCGCACATGGTGTGGGGCAAGGGCGGTTTTCTGAATGCGTCGCTGGGAGGAAGATTTCCAACGCTGGACTTCGCGGGCGGAACCGTTGTGCATATTTCGTCGGGAGTGTCGGCACTAGTGTGCGCACTTTATTTACGGAAGCGCACGGGATATCCGCAGCAGCCGATGCCGCCACATAGTTTGGTGTTGAGTTTTATCGGAGCGTGTTTGTTGTGGGTGGGATGGTTTGGATTTAACGCGGGGAGCGCGCTGGCTTCGAACGGGTTGGCGTCGAGCGCGTTCGTAGCTACACATTTCGCTGCTGCCAGCGCGGCTTTGGCGTGGAGCGCGGCGGAATGGTTGAAGAATGGGCATGCGAGCGCGTTGGGTGCGATTTCGGGCGCGGTGGCAGGGCTGGTGGCGATTACGCCAGCGGCCGGATTCGTGGGACCGATACCCGCACTAGTGATTGGCGTTTTCGCGGGCGCGTTTTGCTACTGGATGGTGACGAAGGTTAAGGCAATTTTTAAGTATGATGACGCGCTGGATGCGTTTGGCGTACACGGGGCAGGAGGAACGATTGGGGCGCTGCTTACTGGGGTATTTGCGCAGCAAGCGATCAATCCGATTTTCGGCGCGGGAAAAGCGGTGGGCGGATTGGATGGACATTGGGCGCAAGTTGGAAATCAGCTGGTGGGAGTGCTGATCGCGTGGGGATTCGCGCTGGTGGGGACGATTGTGTTGCTGAAGATCGTTGATATGATCACCGGGCTGCGAGTGAGCACCGAAGAAGAAGAGGCAGGGTTGGATATTACGCAACACGGAGAAGAGGCCTATAACCTGGAAGCGTGATACGCGAGTCTTATTTATAGCGTGCGCGCCGAGGAACGCATTGCGGAGTATTGGAAATCACCTCCATGATGAAAATTGAAGCGATCATTCAACCGTCGCGATTTGTTTCCGTGAAAGAAGCGCTGCACGAAATTGGAATTGAAGGCATGACGGTGACGGAAGTGCGCGGGCACGGGCGGCAAAAAGGGCATACGGAAATTTATCGCGGGCGGGAATATACCGTGGACCTGTTGCCAAAAATGAAAGTCGAGATGGTTTTGCCGGATGCGCTGGTGGAGAAGGCGCTGGCGGCAATCAGGAACGCGGCTAAGACTGGGATGATCGGCGATGGGAAGATTTTCCTGTCGAAAATCGATGAGGCTATCCGGATACGGAACGATGATCGCGGGGAGAATGCTCTGTAAAGCCCCACCCGCCACGGCGGGTAAACCCTTGCAAAAACCGCAAGGATGGGCCACCCGGAGTGATGCGATGGTTTTATTAAGAACTATTGTGCTGCCCTGATAACTAAAACCTTAAATCTGCCGACGAAGACTGCCCAGCCGTCGTCCTAGTGAGGCAACGAAAAGCGGGAAGAAAAGAATCTCAACAGATTAGGGATTGCCCGCTATAGTTCTATCAAGATTGATAAGCCAAGCTAAAAAATCGATGCAAGGATCCTCAACTCCTCTTTCCACGCTCGGACCAGAAGCGGACGACGAGCGGCAACGAATACGCGAAAACTTCGAGACCGGTGCGGGTGCGCGAGAAACGCTGGCGGCATTGTGCGAGCTGGCGGACCGAAATATACAGCGCATTTTTGGCGAGGTGCTGCGTGTGCATGGCGACGATACGCAAGGGCTTGCTCTGCTGGCGCTGGGGGGATTCGGGCGACGGTGGCTTTTTCCCTACTCCGATCTGGACATTTTATTTTTATTCGGCAACGAAAAAGCGGAAGGGGAATTTCGACCGCTGATTAGCGACTTTTCGCGGGTGCTGTGGGACATCGGTTTTCGTGTCAGCTCCGCGGGGCGCACCATCGATGAATGCAAGCGCATAGAAGAAGATAACGCGGAATTTCACCTGGCGTTGCTGGACCGGCGCTTCCTGGCAGGAGATAAGACACTATTTGAGAGGTTGGACAGCAAGGTGCTGCCCGGTTCGGAAAAACAGGCGCGGCCATTTTTGATGGCGCAACTGCAGAAATTGACGAAAGACCGTCTGACGCGTTACGGGAATACGATTTTTCATCTTGAGCCTAACGTGAAGGAATCGCCGGGCGGCTTGCGCGATTATCAAGCCACGATGTGGATGCAACAAATCAGCGGGGAGAAAAAAGAACTACGGCCGGCGATGACCGCGGAAGACGAGCTGGTGCGAAGAGCGGTCGCCTTCGTGAGCGAGATTCGCATTTTCTTGCATTACAGCAATGCGCGCAACGACAACACACTGACGTACGAACTGCAGGCAGAGGCGGCGGCGCGATCGCTGGGAATTCCTAGCGTTCCGGGAAGAAATAAAGATACCGAGGTTGCTCAGCGAGGCTCCGCGGAACATGACGCGGCGGAATGGATGCGCATGTATTTCCGGCAAGCGCGGACATTGAACCGGCGATTGCTGCGGCACATGGAACAAAAAACGCAGCTGACCACGTTGTCACTGCGGGAACGAATTTTTAACGCGGCGCGCGTGCCGAAATTGGAAACGAGCACGGTCAGGCCCTTCATTGAGCGCGACGGATTGCTTGAGATTGTCGCTCCAGGAGCGCTTTCGGATCGAGCGATTACGTTTTCACTTTTTTTGGCTGCGGCCAGTACAGGCGTGCCGCTAAGCCGGGAAGCGGAACGCACCATCGCGTATATCCAAACGCATCCGGAGGTGCCGGCGCAGAATGCGGAAATATCGTGGGCCACGCTGCGGGAAATTTTGAGCGCGGATTATCCGGGCGTGGCGCTGCGACCGATGCAGCGATTGGGATTGCTGACGGAAGTGTTGCCGGAATTTGGGCACATCGACTCGCTGGTGGTGCGCGACTACTATCATCGCTACACGGTGGACGAGCATTCGTTGCGGACGATCGAACACCTGCAGGAATTGGGAGATGCCAGTGACCCGTTGGGCAAAAATTTTGTGCCGTTGTGGAAAACGCTGGAGCGACGGGACCTTTTGATACTGGCAATGCTGCTGCATGACGTGGGCAAAGGCATGGCGGTAGAAAATCACGTGACTGGAAGTCTGGAGGCGCTGGAGAGCGTGGCAGCGAGGTTGGGGCTGACGGCGGAAGAAAAGGCGGAGGTGCAATTTTTAATCGCGCACCATCTGGACATGTCCGAGACGATGCAGCGGCGAGATATTTTCGATGCGGGCACGGTGACCATGTTTGCGCGGACGGTGGGAACGCAGGAGCGATTGCAGCGGCTGACGTTGCTTACTTATGCGGACATTCACGCGGTGAACCCCGAGGCGTTAACTCCGTGGAAAGCGGAAATGTTGTGGCAATTGTTCGCGGCGACTTCGAATCACTTCAGTAGAACGCTGGACCGCGACCGGCTGCACGCTTCCATGGAAGTGTCGCTGTTGGCGCAGGTGCGTTCGCAAACGCGGGGCGCGAAGGAAGGCGAAATCGAGCGGTTCCTAGAGGGCTTCCCGCGACGGTATCTGGCGGTGCATTCTGCGGCGGAGATTGCGGAACATTTTGCGCTGTACCAGAAATTGAAGGGCGAGCCGATGCAGACGGAGGTGAAGAAAACGCGCCACGGGTTCTCGCTCTCCGTGATTACCGCGGACCGGCCGGCGCTGTTTGCAAAAATTGCGGGAGTGCTGGCGGGCTGGGGCATGAACATTGTGAAGGCGGACGCG
>JAUTXJ010000062.1 GCA_030838075.1 Acidobacteriaceae bacterium | reverse complement strand
AAACAAACCACCATCGACATGATGAACATGGTGCGGTACTTCCTGCCGCATCTATTGGCGCTATCGACCAGCTCGCCGTTCTGGATGGGGCGCAACACAGGGCTGAAATCGTTTCGCACCACGGTGTTTCGCAGGTTTCCGCGGACGGGCGTGCCGGAACAATTCGAATCGTGGAGCGCGTACGAAAATTTCGTGAACCTGTTAGTGAAACTAAATTGCATCGATAACGGCAAGAAAATCTGGTGGGATGTGCGGCCGCATCCGACATTTGGCACGCTGGAATTTCGCATGTGCGACGTGACCACAAAAGTGGAAGAGGCGGTGGCGATCGCGGCGCTGACGCAAGCCATCGTGGTAAAGCTGCACCGGCTGTACAAAGGGAATATGAGCTTCCGGTTGTACCGGCGCGCGTTGATCGAAGAAAATAAGTGGCGGGCGGCACGCTACGGGATCGAAGGGAAGCTGATAGATTTCGGGAAAGAAACGGAAGTGCCGATGCGCGAGTTGATTCCGGAGCTGCTGGAATTTGTTGATGACGTGGTTGATGAGCTTGGGAGCCGCAGCGCCGTGGAGTACGTGCACACGATTATGAACGAAGGAACCAGCGCGGAACGGCAGTTGCGAGTGTATCAGGAGACCGGCGACCTGAAAGCGGTGGTGCAGCACCTGGTGAATGAAACTCGCGGCGGAGTGACACAGTCAACAACGGCGGCGCGCGCTATAAATTAGTTTTGTTGAAGCGTAGCCGGCTTTGTTTCCAGATTTTATTCTGACCTTAACCACCAGCCCGTTGCGAATTGTTAAAATGATGTGAAGATTTTGCTGAGGAGCAAGAACGATGAAGAAGGTGGGGCTATTATGCGGACGGGAATTCAGCTTCCCTCCGGCGTTCATCGAGAGGGTAAAAACTTTAGGCGCGAAAGACGGCGTCACCGCTGAATTCGTGAAACTTGGCGGAACGCGCATGGATGAACCCGCGAAGTACCGGGTAATCGTGGACCGCATCTCGCATGAAGTGGAATATTATCGCGGCTATTTGAAGCATGCGGTGCTGCAGGGAAGTTACGTCATCAATAATCCGTTTTGGTGGACTGCGGACGACAAATATTTCAATTATTCAGTGGCGGCAAAACTTGGCGTGGCCATTCCCAAAACGGTGCTATTGCCGCAAAAGGGCTATCCGCGGGATGTAGATATTAATTCTGAATCGTTGCACAACCTGGAATATCCGATCGACTGGGACGGCTTGCTGGATTATGTGGGACGGCCGGCGATCCTGAAACCATATTCGGGCGGCGGCTGGAAACACGTATATAAGGTTCATACCAAGGAAGAATTGTGGGCGGCCTACGATCAGAGTGCGCCGTATTGCATGACACTGCAGCAATTTATTGATTTCACGCAGTACGTGCGCTGCTTCACATTTGGCAAGACGGATATTTTGCCGGTGCACTACGATCCGAAGGAGCGGCGCTACATCGTGGATCACAACTATCTTTCAGCGGAGCTTGGCGAGCGTGTTGTTAAGGATGCGCAGACGATTAATCTGGCGCTGGGCTACGAAATGAACACCATCGAGTTTGCGATTCAGGACGGAATACCGTACGCCATCGATTTTCTGAATCCTGCGCCGGATTTTGAGCGCGACCGCATTACCGCATTTTATTTTGAGCAAGTAGTCGATAAGATGGCGCGCCTGGTGATCGATCGCGCGCTTAGCGGAGACGTTTCTAATTCGTGGCCACGGTGGGAAGAGATGGTTGGGATTAAGGCGGATGGTCAGGAAAGCGGGGTCGTGGGTTTCACTGGCGCTCCAACGAAACTAAAGACGCAAGCGGCTGCGGCGCAGTCCCAGGCAGGACCAGCTCAGGCGCCGGAGAAGTCTTCAGCTCCGAAGCCAACGCGGGCCCCCGCTGCAACAGGGCCGGCTGGTGCGCCTTCAACTATGCCACCGGCGTCCCCCGGCCCGAACAAGCCAAAAACAAAATGAGCACTGCTTCGCCAAAGTTTACGGGCAATGCCGCCGAATATTGGGACGCCTTGCTGCGCCCAGCGCTGGGGAAGGACGTCGCCTTCGCGGAGAATTTTTTGGCGGAGCTGCGGGCTGCTAAATTGACCTTTGGCGACCGGGTGCACTGCCCTTTTCTTCGACCTTTTTTCCTTTCCCCCCAAGATGAAGATCGGGTGCGTCCGGTGGCCGAGACCATTGCGGAACTCGGCGAGCGGATAGCAGTCGCGGCGCTGGCGGACGAAAAATTGTTCGCGCAATTTCATTTGCGTCCCGAAGAAGCGCGGCTGGCGCGTTTGCCCGGAGGAAACGGAAGAGTCAGCACGGCGTCACGCCTGGACGCGTTCCTGTTGCCCGAATCACTGAAGTTTGCGGAATACAACGGTGAATCGCCGGCCGGAGCTGGATATTCGGAAACGCTGGGCGAGATTTTC
This sequence comes from Acidobacteriaceae bacterium, assembly GCA_030838075.1. Taxonomy (GTDB): domain Bacteria; phylum Acidobacteriota; class Terriglobia; order Acidiferrales; family UBA7541; genus Acidiferrum. The sequence goes on along the minus strand of JAUTXJ010000062.1, from coordinate 7,454 downwards.
AGCGAACTCCCGGTGATGGCGCAATTTTCAAAACGCTACGCAGTACACAGCTACCCGCTGAGCGCCAAGCTGCTCGACGCCTTGGTAATGAGTTATCTCGATTGGGGCGGCAAGAGCAAGCGGCCACAAATCGCGATTGTGGACTGGAAGGGCGTTCCTACGTGGAGCGAGTTTGAGATTCTGAAAGCGCGCTTTGAGAAACTGCGTGTCCCTACATTGGTGGCGGATCCGCGCGATTTGACGTTCGACGGGAAAAACTTGACCGCGAACGGAAAAAAAATCGATCTGGTGTATCGCCGCGTGTTGATCAACGACATCGTCGCGAAACCTGTCGAATGCGCCGCTTTGGTGAACGCATACACCGCGAATGCGGTGTGCGTGGCGAATTCTTTTCGCTGCAAGATTCCGCACGTCAAAGCATTCTTTGCGGTTTTAACGGATGAGCGGAACGACGCGCTATTTTCGCAAGCTGAGCGCAAGGTTATCGCGGATCATATTCCCTGGACGCGGGTGGTCGCGGACACTCGCACAACGCACCACGGCGAATCCATCGATCTGCTTGCGTTTCTGCGCAAAGAGCGCGAGAACCTGGTCCTAAAACCGAGCGACGAATACGGCGGCACAGGAGTCACGCTCGGTTGGGAAAAGAGCGAGAGCGAGTGGGACGGCGCTATCCAAGCGGCGATTTCGAGTCCGGGTCCCGAAAACAATGGGGCTTGCTGGATCGTTCAGGAACGCATTCCGATCCGCCGCGAAGTGTTTCCCTACATAACTGAAAGCGGTGCCGTGGAGTTTCGCGACATGCTGGTGGACTTTGCGCCGTATTTATTCCGTGGGAAATTGGCGGGATATCTGACGCGTTTGAGTGCGACGGGCTTGGCCAATGTAACCAGCGGCGGCGGGCAAATTCCGGCGTTTCGGGTCTCGGCAAGAAACTCTACGGCCAAGAAGTAACTGACTGATTCGCTGCACTAATGCTTGATTATTTTTCGGACAGAATGATCGCTCATCGCTTCGCGGCCGGTGCCTTTGCCGCCATCAATAATTTGGCGGACGACCGGCCATTTTTTCAGAGTGTTTAGAATCACGCTGCCACCTGGGGACATTTATTTGAAAAACTGCCGCACAAATTCACGGTAGGAATAAATCTGTAGACATTCCTATCCTATATTCACCTTAGCGAGCCCGGGAATTGGGCTCACTAGCAGATAAGGTATTTTGGGTATGGTGTTGAGCAGCGGTACCCCTTATTCTGCGCGCGTCGCTTTCGCGTTTGTTGTCCCCCATCGGCGTGAAGCGGGAGGATAGCCGTGCACGGCGAGGAAAAGCGATTTGTTCACGTAATTCTCTTCGAATGCCCCTGGTGTCTGCGATTATTGTCTTCGGCATTCTTGAGCTTCAATGAAAACTTGACCGATGAGCCAGATAAGCCTACGAACAATGAACCGACTACGATGTGCACGTGCGGATGGGTGGGCCGTGCTCTGGATATGCCGGCGGCAAGTCATACTGTGCAGGCATGGAGTCGAGCATTGGCGCAAACATCGACGCCGGAGGTGCCGCTAGCGGATGGAATCGCTGAAAAACGAGATTGGTTATTCCTGGTAGCAAAGCAGATTGGCTCACTTTCTGGGCAAAACATTTCAGAACACTCCGTCCTGAACGAAGGTTGAACTCCGCTGAGAAGCAAGCCGCTAAAAAATAAACATCTATTCTGACCACGCGTCTGGCTTGCACTGTGACGGCGCCAAGCAGACGCAGTTTCCTCTTTGTGTTATTCCCGTAAAATAATAAAAAAGTTCCGAAAAGTTCGTAAATTCCTCAGTTTTTTTCTCAGCAGCCGCTAATTCATGCTCCGGCTCGCGCACATTTTGTGGGCCCCATTCTTTACGCACCAAAAATATTTTAATTTTCGGTTTTTGAACAACCCACACACGGGGCACGCCATCTATCTTGTGCGGGCCAAAGTACGAGGGAGACAGCGAATATCCAGATCTTCCGTTCAGCGATACCAACCACGCACGCAAATCGTTTGAAGCCTCAATAAGGAGAACAGCCGTGTACAAGCTGATATTTCGCACCGTTGTGTTTGTGTTGTTTGGAATGTTGACCGTGGCCAATCATGCGCGGGCTCAGGAGTTCAGCGCGTACTTTGGATTGGGCACGGCAACCAATAGCGCCGGGACAACTCCCGGATGTGCTTCGAAATTTATTTTCGATAATTTCACGGGGAACTGAGAAGCAGCGCCGAGCATGGGCGGACTTATTGGCGTCTTCGGCGCGGACTACATGTTCAGGACGCATCTAGGTTTCAATGGCGAGTACGCATTTCGTTTCGCGCAGCAATCGTATTTGCCGGACGCTGGAATCAAAGCCCGGCCCGCGTTGTACGATTTTAATGCGGTATATCAGCCGCTTTCGCCAAAGGCGCGCATCGTTCCGGTGTTGGAGGGCGGAGTTGGCGGCGAGAAGACTTCTTTATATTTCAGCCAGCAGGCCTGCGCCACTATCACGGTGTGCAACAACCAGAGTTCTTACTTTGCGAGCGCCAACCACTTTCAGTTGCACGGCGCGGTGGGAGTGAAGATATACGTGAAACCGAACATTTTCATCAAGCCGCAGTTTGATCTCCACTGGGTCCACAATATGGATCAGGAATTCGGAAGAAACGTGGTGCCGCAGTACACCATCGCGGTGGGTTACACCTTCGGGCGTCTGTAAGAAATACGTTTAGAGGTAGGAGCGCTGGATGGACGCTTCTCCGAATTCAGGAGATGCATGGTTGACTAACGAGCATCTTTCGTCGAAGTAGCGTGGGTGATCGTGATGGATGTCTTGTCTTCATTTTCGTCGCGGCCAACAGTTACCATAACGCCTTCATTATCGTTTTTGGCGGCGGTCACGATGCCACCTTGCGGAGTTTCTACTACGCTGGTCTTGGGCCCGAACTTGTCGCGGTAAAAGGCCAGAACCTGCTGAACTGAATCGGAAGTCTTGAAGACATAGGTAGCCATGGTGCCGCTGTCTCCGCCCAATTTAAAACCGCCTTCTTCAGCGACGGCGCCCGGATAGATTGGCGCACCCACTTCCGATTCGCTTAGATGGGCGGCGGAGGTCCGTCCGCTCGAGAATTTTCCTGCCGGAGTGGTGATGGTCATACCTCCGGCTCGGTCGACGTGCACGGACTTCGAAATGCGCCACAGGCCGAACATGACGGCAAATGCGGTCAGCATGCCGAGGCAAACGATAGCCCCGATAATAATCAGGACGACTTTAAGAGTTCCGCTGGATGGCGCGGTAACGGCAGGGGCTGGCGCAAGGGCAACTTGCCCAGCGGGAGCTGCGCCGACGGGTGGCACCGCGAAGCCAGTTGGGGCTCCACAACTCTGGCAAAACCTCGTGTCCGGAGACAGCTCGGCCCCGCACTTCGAACAAAAATTAGCCATGGGAGTCCCTCCCGTAATTGGCGCTTATATATCACATTAATGCGCGAAGAGCCCACAATTCGCTGGAGACCCACCGCCAGCACGGAGAGAGAAATGGCGACCCGATGAATGAACGACGCGGAAAATAATGTCAAAACTGAGAATTGGTGGGCCCGCCAGGATTTGAACCTGGGACCAACGGATTATGAGTCCGCTGCTCTAACCGCTGAGCTACAGGCCCCCTGAGAATAAAGGACTTATTTGCCCCTGAAACGACCTCGATAATTTTGCGTCATTCTCGGGTTGCAGTCTACCCAAATTCGGAGGCATTACCCTTACTTCAATCACAAGTGCGCCGGCCTGATAGGAACCACTCTCCGACCTGTTGACCGGCGATTGACCGGCGACTATCACGCTTCCATCTTCACTTATGCTTTCACTTTCCTGGCACGAACGAAACAAACCGACGACACGTTAGAAAGGAGAATCCAAATTGATTCCAGTTTCGTTTCAATCCGTTCGCAAGCGTTTGAGTCTACTGGCTTTGGCGTCGACTGTGCCGTTTAACTGCCCACGGCCCGAAAGCCTCCGACACAGAAAGGGCAATCGCGATCACATTGTGTTCCTCGAGCGGTAACCTATATATTGAGGAAGCACGAGAGGTTTCAGCTTAAGTATTTACGCTGATCTATGCTCTTTGTTTCGAAAAATCCCGTCAAAGGAAGAGCAGCGGATTTCAGCGGATCCAAATTCCGCTGCTCCCGCGGTCACCTGCCGCGTCGCAGCAGTTCCCAGAAAGGTCGTGTCCATTAAGGGCGTGGAGCCTTTTGAGTCGGCACTCTAGAACCCTTCGGTTAACAGCCGTGAATTTGATTTCATCACAAGTTGCCGGAGCCGAGCTTAATCGAGGGAAATCAGCAAGTTCTGATCAAATCGGGTCAGCAGATTTTCCTTCTCTTTTCTTTTTTTATTGGCTTTTTGTAATTTTTCTCGGCGTTCAAATGACACCTACATGACACTGACAGAGCCTTCGGGTAAAGACCGAGTGTTCTGGCCATGACGCCAGTAAATAAGAAGGAGGTCGGAGTTGTAGAAGTTCTTGAAAAACTCCGTGAAGAACTCGTCGGGGGACTCACAGCGATCTTTCGAAGGACGGCTGGGATTGGTCGATCGCCATCTGATTCACCCGCTAAAAACGTCCAGGGAATAGGACGGGCGGGCGAGAGTCGCTATAAGTTTGGTCGGCACGAGTTTACTGCTAGCAGCAGAGCATGCTTAAACGAGGTCTCACCGACGGCGAGAGTCCTCACGTCAGGGAAAGATTCCCGACCAAGTTCACTTAGAACATGGCCCGGAGGCATCTCGAGAAATAGCCGACAGCCCAATTCCGTAAGGACCGTTGTCGCGTCGTGCCAGCGAACGCCGTGCGCAATGTTGCTTGCTAAGTCCTCCGAGATAGCCTGTGCACTTCGCAAGGCTCTTCCAGTGACGTTGCCGATGTAGATTGACTTCGGTTTTTGCAGATTTATTGCCAGCAGGCTCTTTGTTAGGGTATCCGCCACGGGTTGAAGTAACGGACAGTGTGAGGGTTCGGACACATCGAGGCACACGGCCTTACGGGCACCGCTCTTTCGAGCGGCTTCCAATACCTTGTTCATACCTTCATCGGAACCAGCAATGACGATCTGAAGAGGAGCATTGATGTTGCCCACGTACACGGGGTTTTGCGCCGTATATGCTTTTTCGACCAGTGTGGATACCTGTTTCTCCGTCAACCCCACTATCGCGGCGAGACCGTATCCTTTCGGGTAAAGGTCCACCATCCCGTCCGCACGCTGCTTTACCAGTCGAGCTGCATCGGCAAGATTCAGAACGCCAGCTATCACTGCGGCGGCAAAAGCTCCCACCGACATGCCCGCAACCGCTTCCGGCTTGACACCTTCTGCGACCAGGGCACGTGCCACCGCGACACCCGAGGCCAGCAAAGCCAGCTGCACGGAAAGCGTTGACCGAAGAGCCTCCGGAGAGTCGAGTTCTAGAACATTTTCTCCTAGACTTTCGCTCACCTCGTCGACTGTCCGGGCGACGGACGGATAATTCGGCAGGCTGTGCAGCATGCCTGGAACTTGCGACCCTTGCCCAGGAAACAAAAACGCTACACTCATATCGGTCTCGAACTACTTACCCTGTGAAGGCAGGTTCGATGTATGGAATAGCCGCAGGCAGAGGCGCGCTAAGCGACGTGTTTATCATTTCAAGTTGTTCTACCGCGTGTGCGATGCAGCTTGTTCGATCAGAGCTGCAACCTCCTTCGGCCTGGAGGCGTAGACCGCATGGCTGGCGCCTGAGACTTCAACCGTGTGGCTCTTGGCTCGTATCGCATACCACCGTTCGAGGTCGGGGTTGATGGTTCTGTCTGCTCCAGCCACCAACATCCAGCTTGGTTTAGTCCTCCAGGCAGCTGTGGTGATCACAGCTTTGAAATTGTCAGCTAGGTTGAGCACCTGCGATCGCGCCATGATAGCGGCCTGCTCAGCTGGCAGGTCGGCTGCGAAGTACTCATGAAACTGTGCGGGGTCCAGGTAAGTGAAACCGTCTGAAGTCTTCTTCATTGCGTCAGACTTGCTCAGGTCGCTGGGAAAGCGCTTTCCATCGTCTGCCTCATTCTCTCCAGCGTCTGGCATGTGGGCCGCGATGTACACCAATCCTGTAACCGATGGATCCGTCCCAGCTTCAGTAATTACCGCTCCCCCATAACTATGAGAGACAAGAATGCACGGTCCATTTTGTAAAGCAAGAACGCGCCTCGTGGCAGCCACATCTTCTTTAAAGGAGGTTTCCGGCTCCTGGACGATGCTGACGTTGTACCCGTCCTTGGCCAGAATGTCGTAAACGCCTTTCCAGCCAGAACCATCTGCCCAGGCGCCGTGAACCAGAACAATATTCCTAACGCCATGCTCTTTGTTCTGCGCCGAGAGCGCGCGGCAGGTCAGCAGCAATAATACGATGCAGAGAGACGGATATATTCCTCGTACTACACGCATAGCCTTCATTGAATTGCTCATTTCATTGCTTCTTTCTTGCGAATTGTTTTGCATTGGTTAGACTCTTTTCCTTTTATGATCTGAGTATTTAGCGCGCCAGCCACAGCGCGTATCGAATGGCCCGAAATATCTTGAACTGATGGTGCACTCGCAAAAGGCGATACCAGTCGAAAGTCGATGGACGTTGCATGTTTGCTCCCTGCCTCCCGGACGCTACTAGTCCGCGGTCGCTATCAAGCCGACGCTTGTTTGCCGCTTTGCAGAAATGCCAGGAGTTCCGCGTTGATCTGGTTCTTCAAGGTTGAGCACATGCCGTGGGGCCCGCCTGGAATAACCTTGAGCGTGGCCCCCTTTACGAGCTTTGCGGATAAGAGTCCTGAGTCGGCAATCGGAACGATCTGGTCGTCGTCGCCATGAAGGACAAGTGTCGGCACGTCGATTTTTTTTAGATCTTCGGTGAAGTCCGTTTCCGAAAAAGCCTTGATGCAGTCATAGGCGGCCTTGTGTCCGCACCACATTCCTTGCATCCAGAACGAGTCCCGCAGACCTTGGGAAACCTTTGAACCTGGCCGATTGGCACCGTAGAACGGGGCGCTAAGGTCCTTGAAAAACTGCGACCGGTCATTGAGAACGCCCGCGCGGATTTGGTCGAAAACCTCGATGGACAATCCTCCAGGATTGGCGGGCGTCTTTAGCATGATCGGAGGCACCGCGCCGATCAGTACAGCTTTTGCCACGCGTTTTGAGCCGTGGCGACCGATGTAGCGCGCGACTTCTCCGCCCCCGGTCGAGTGACCCACGTGAATGGCGTCCTTCAGGTCGAGTTTCTCGACCAGTTGCGCCAGGTCGTCCGCGTACGTGTTCATCTCATTGCCTTCCCACGGTTGACTCGAACGGCCATGACCGCGGCGGTCATGCGCGACGCAGCGGTAGCCATGGTCGGCGAGAAACAGCATCTGGTCTTCGAAGGCGTCGGCGCTCAGAG
>JAUTXJ010000421.1 GCA_030838075.1 Acidobacteriaceae bacterium | reverse complement strand
CCGGCCACCTTTAAAGTCCGCGTAAACCTCGTTCTGGTGCGCGTAGTCGTGCGCGACAACCAAGGCAAAGTCGTTACCAACCTGCGCAGGGAAGACTTTCAGCTCTTCGATAACCGCAAGCCTCAAGCCATAACTTATTTCAGCAGCGACACTCCCGAATCCCAGGCCCTCAGGCCGGCAGCCACGATGGCCGCCAACGAAGAAGCCCCCGTAACACCTGAGGAAGCGCAGACCGCAGCCAAGAAATTACCGCAACGTTTTGTGGCGATGATGTTTGACGACGTGCATATGTCCATGCAGGACACCACCGTAGTCCGCGACGCCGCCACCAGGTTATTCGGAGCGCTCGCACCTTCCGATCGCGTAGCCATGTTCAGCGCCTCGGGACAATTTCACCTGAACTTCACTGCCGATCACGAGCAACTTTCTAAATCTCTCTACTCCATCGTGCCGCATCCCACCGCTGGCGGCGGTTTCCACGACTGCCCGGACATCACCTACTATCAGGCCGACCTCATTCAAAATAAGAGCGACTCGCAAGCGCTGGCTGTTGCCGCGGAGGACGCCGTGCAATGCGCCTTCAATGGCGACGAAACAAAAATCGCGATGGCCACTGTAATGGCGCAGACCGCTGCCATGCGGTCCCTGACCCAGGGCGATCAGGAAACCGAATATGCCTACCGCCATATGGAAGAGGCCATCAAACAGCTCTCCGCCATGCCTGGTCAACGCGTGATGGTTTTCGTGTCGCCAGGTTTTATTCCCAGCACCCTGGGGCTGGAGACTTCTGACCTCATAGATCGCGCCAGCCGCGCGGGAATCATCATAAATACCATCGACGCTCGCGGACTTTACACTCCTGATCTTTTCGGCGACATTGCCGATCCTTCGCGCGATTCCGCGCGCACCGCCGGTTTCAAATCTTCTTACCGCATAGCCGCGCAGGGCGCCCAGGATCAGGTGCTGGAACAATTTGCTTACGGCACCGGTGGCACCTTTTTTCACAATCGCAACGATCTGGATGAAGGGCTGCGCGAGGCCGTTGCCGCGCCGCCACTCTCCTATTTGCTGGGATTTTCCCCGCAAAATTTAAAAGTGGACGGCCGCTTTCACGGGCTGAAAGTTTCGCTCACCAGCAAACAAAAATATTCCATTCAAGCCCGCAATGGATATTACGCCCCCAAAACCATCCCCAATCCGGTGGAGGCCGCCAAGCAGGAAATCCGCGAAGCCATTTTTTCGCAGGAAGAATTGCATGATGTGCCGGTGGATTTGCAAACCCAATTCTTCAAGAAAGACGCCACCTCCGCGCGCCTCTCGGTGCTAACGCACTTCGACGTAAAGAGTATTCACTTTCGCAAAGAGGCAGGCCGCAATGCCGACGTCCTCACCATTGCCACTGCCATTTTCGACGACAATGGAAATTTCGTTACAGGCGGCGAAAAAACCGTGCAGATGAAATTGCTGGACACCACTTACAACCGCTTGAGCCGCTCGGGCCTCACCTTGAAATCCAGCTATGACGTCAAGCCCGGCACCTATATGGTGCGATTAGTGGTCCGCGACGGTGAAGGTGCGCAGATGGCCGCGCGTAACGGCGCGGTAGTCATTCCGAATTGATTTTGGCAGTCAGGAGCGATGGCCATGAACATGACGACAATCTCAAACCGACTCAGCTGGATGTTAATTTTGCTGCCAATGGCGCTGCTGCTCTCGCCACGCCGGCTGAATGCGCAGCAGGATAATCCTCCCGCGCCAGTCCCGGCACCTGCCACCGTTGAGGCGCCTAGAGACGCGCCGCAATCACCGCAGCAAAATCCCACCGAACCGCCACAGAGCAACGTCGTAATCAAAAAGGAATCTCGCCTGGTCTTGGTCGATACCGTAGTCACCGGCAAGAAAGGCGAGTACATCCGCGACCTGAAGCAAACTGATTTCAAAGTTTTTGAAGACAACAAGGAGCAGACCATCTCCAGCTTTTCTACCGGCTCGGACCCCTCCATCCAGGCCAGCGGCCAAAAGCGTTACCTGATTCTTTTTTTCGATAATTCCACCATGCAGATGCCCGATCAGATTCAGGCCCGCAACGCCGCGAATCAATTCATCGCCGCGAACTCCGACGGCGAACATTTGATGGCCGTCGTGGATTTTGGAGGTGCGCTGCGCATCGTGCAAAATTTCACCGCCAATGCTGATCTGTTGCGGGCCGCTGTGGCTGGCGTGAAATCTTCGTCCGTAAATCCGAACGCCAATGTTCCGGACGTCCAGCCTGTCACGGTTGCTTCGACGGGCCTTTCTTCGCTCAGCAATGCAGAGGCCGACTTTGGTGCGCGTAGCGTGTTGCTGGCGGTGCGCAGCCTGGCTAAAAACTTGCGGACTGTGCCTGGCAGAAAAATGTTGGTGTTATTTTCGGGGGGCTTCGCGCTCAATCCCGAGAATCAATCCGAACTGACCGCCACGATTGACGCCTGCAACAAATCCAATGTAGCGATCTATGCTCTGGACGCGCGCGGTTTGGTTGCCGGTGGGCCCGGCGGAAGCGCGCGCCTCGATATCGGTGATTCCCCGAGCCAGATCGCGAACAACGGCGCCGATGCAAGCTCGAATAACGGAAAGCCTCGACTGCTGCTGGCGTCTTTTTCTAACTCAGCCGAACCCGATCCGCAACGCCCCGGGGGCGGCGCAGGCGCGGGTGCGGGCGGAGGGCGTGGAACCACTGGCGGAGGGCGTGGGACCACTGGCGGCACTGGAGGCACAGCACCCGCGGGAGGAGCAGGCGGAAAGGGAACTACCGGCGGAACAGGAACAGGCACCGGCACCGGCACCGGACGCAATACCGGTGGCACAACCGGCACGGGAGCAGGAACCGCGCCCAGAACCACCAATCCGAGTGCTTACAATTTCAATTCGCCGTACAACCAGCCCCGCACCATCGTTCCACCGTTCCCGCCGTCGGCCTCTACCAATCAGCAAATCCTGGCGATGTTGGCGGAGGGCACAGGCGGATTCACCATCTTCAATACCAACGATCTTCTCGGTGGGTTGCAGCGCATCGGCAAGGAGCAAAGCGAATTTTATATTTTGGGATACGTGCCCAGCGACACGCCGGAAGGTTCATGCCACACACTGAAGGTGAAGCTAAACCGTGGGGGTACGAACGTGCGCTCACGCAGCGGATATTGCAACGTGAAGACCGGCAACACTCTGGAAGGGAAGCCGGTAGAAAAACAACTCGAATCGCGCGCCGCTGCCGCGCAAGCCGGTTCGATCCACGGCGGCATGCAGGCTCCTTATTTCTACACTTCCGCAAATGTCGCGCGCGTGAATCTCGCCATGGAAATTCCCGCCGACGCCGTGCACTTCAATAAAGAAAAAGGAAAATACAACGCCAACTTGAACGTGCTGGGCATCGCCTATCGCCCGGATGGATCAGTGGGCGCGCGCTTCAGCGACACCGTTAATCTCAATCTCGATAAGGATGAATGGAAGCAATTCACCCAGAATCCCTATCGCTACGAAAACCAGTTTGACGCTTCTCCCGGAACGTACAAGTTGACCGTGGTGTTGAGTGCCGGCAGCGACGCTTTTGGAAAATTCGAAACACCGCTGCAAATCGATACCTACGATGGAAAACACTTTAGTCTCGGCGGCGTGGCGCTGGCCAATAACGCGCTAAAACTCGGCGACATCCCCACCAGCCTCGATGCCGCCTTGCTCGAAGACCGCACCCCTTTGGTGGTGCACGGATTGCAAATCGTGCCCTCAGGCACCAACCGCTTCAAACGCGATGAAAATGTGGTCGTGTATTCGGAAATTTACGAGCCCTTGCTGACTTCCGACAACCCGCCGAAGATCGGTCTCGGGTATCGCATTCTCGATCGCGCTAGCAAGAAAGAAGTGATGTTTACCGGCGTGGTCACCGCCGACGCATTCATTCAAAAAGGAAATCCGGTGGTGCCCGTGGGCTTGAAAGTCAATGTGAAGGATTTAGCTCCCGGCGCCTACTCGCTCGTAATGCAAGCTGTCGATGCCGCCGGCAACAGAGCTCCAAATCGCATCGTCGACTTCGACGTCATGTAATTATTCTTACTCCGTCACCTAAAAAAGCGCGAAGAGTGCCCCACCCCAGATTTTTGGAGGGTGGGTCTTGTAACGTTGAAACATCACCCAACTAACCGCGAAGTTCTTCTCAGCGTTCATCTCTGTTCAACCTTTTCTTTTTGACCTTTTCCGAAAGAGCCGCATTCGACACAGAACCACCCCAGCCTGCAACTTCCAGACGTCCGTAGGGTTAATCTTTAACGGAGCAGGCATGAAGCCCAGCCATGCAAAACTGCTGCCGAAGAATTTCAGTCACACGAAAGTGGCGAAAGTCTCTCTGCGGCCCAAAGCGTTGTTCGCGGCTTTTTTGTCGATCGCTTGTGTATGGTCTTTGGGATTTGATGTGGGTGCCATCGCCGCCATTCCCGCGGCCGCCGTAAAAGACAAAAAACCAAAGCAGGATCCCGCCTTAAAAGGTTTACCCATCACGGAACTCACCGTCGATGAAGCCATTCTTCACGCCATGAACCGCCTCGCTTACGGACCGCGTCCAGGCGATGTCGAGCGTGTGCGCCAAATGGGATTAGCCAAGTGGATCGATCAACAACTCGCTCCAAATTCCATTGACGACCAAGCGCTGAATGCGCGTCTCGAAAATCTTCCCACGCTCTCGATGTCCTCGGCGCAACTGATTGAAGAATATCCGCAGCCAAAGCAAGCTGCCATTCAAGCCGCCAAACAACGGGCAGACGCCTTCGCGAACTCCAATCCGAACTCGCGAACAACGGTGGTTCCGCGGGCAGTAAAGATAAGGACATGCAAAACACCGCCGACGGAAGCGTGACGACCACGCTCCCCGCGCCGCCAAGTTCCTCCGCGGCCGTCGGTCAATCCGCCTCAAATAATTCCCCCGACGTAAACGTCGCAGACAAAGCCAGCGTTCCGGTCTCCATGAAAACGAAGCCGTCGCCAACGAACCCCGAAGTCGCCGCGAATGTGACCACGCCAGGCTCCGAAAAACGAAACGTCTTGAGCGGCCCCGATCCTAACGCGGTCCCACGCGTAATTGCTGACAACAGCAAAAAGCCGCAGCGCGTGATTGAAGAACTAGCCATGGCCAAAGTGACGCGCGCCATTTACAGCGAGCGCCAGTTGCAGCAGGTGATGGACGATTTCTGGTTCAACCATTTCAATATTTACGCCGCCAAAGGCGAAGACAAGTGGTACCTCACTTCTTACGAGCGCGACGTAATCCAGCCGCATACCTTGGGCAAGTTCAAGGATTTAGTCACCGCCACCGCCGAAAGCCCCGCGATGCTTTTTTACCTCGATAATTTTTTAAGCGCCGACCCCAACGCCGCGCAGCGCCAGGCCGCACTGCGTGCCACGCGCCAAAATCGCGGCCGGTTTGGCCGCCCTCCCCAGCTGCAAAACCAGCAGCCAAAGAAAAATACTCGCGGCCTCAATGAAAATTACGGCCGCGAACTAATGGAGCTTCACACCTTGGGCGTGGAAGGCGGCTACACGCAAAAAGATGTAACCGAACTGGCCCGCTGCTTCACTGGCTGGACCATCGACAAGCCGCGTCTGAATCCGCAATTTAAATTTGACGAAAAGCGCCATGACCCCGATCAGAAAATCGTTTTGAAAAAGAAAATTCATGCCGGCGGAATGAAAGACGGCGAACAAGCTATCCAGCTGCTGGCGAAGCATCCCAGTACCGCCAAATTCATCTCCACAAAACTCGCGCGCCGATTTGTGTCCGATAATCCCCCGGCTCCGCTCGTCGCGCGCATGGCCAAGACATTTGAATCAAGCGATGGCGATATTCGCGCGGTGATGCACACCATGATTTACTCGCCGGAGTTTTGGTCCCGCGAAGCGTATCGCGCAAAAATCAAAACGCCGTTCGAACTGGTTGTATCCGCGGTCCGCGCGCTCGGCGCTGATGCCGATACCGCCATGCCCCTGGTGCAATGGGTCGGGCGCATCGGCGAGCCGCTGTACCAATGCCAGCCTCCTACCGGCTATGCCGATAACGCCGAAGCCTGGGTCAACACTGGCGCGCTCCTGAACCGCTTGAATTTTTCTCTGACCCTGGCGGGAAACAAAATTCGCGGTTCTCGCGCCGACGTAGCTTCGTTGCTGGGCGTTGACGCCACCGAGCCGAAGGTCGCACTGGAACGCGCACTGCAAATTTTTCTAGGCGGCCAAGCCACTCCCACGACATTAGAAACGCTGCAAAAGCAATTGGACAGCCCACAAGTCCTGCAGGCCAAGCTCCATGACCCGGTAAAAAAAGTTGACCTGGGAGTAGTCACCGGATTGGTCCTCGGCGCACCGGAATTTCAGAGACGCTAGTTCCAGCTTGAATTTTGATTTGATATTGAGTTGTTGACGATCAGTCGCGGACTCAACAGTGGGTTGCAACAGAAGGAGCAGCATATGAGATTTTCCAGGCGATATTTTTTGAAGCAAGGCGGCATAGCCATGGTGGGCCTTAGCGCCATGCCCGCATTTTTGCAACGCGCGGTTGCCGCCACACCGATGCCCAACAAAAAACAATTGGTGGTGCTGTTTCAGCGAGGCGCAGCTGACGGACTAAATATCGTCGTGCCTTCCGCCGAGCCGAATTACTACCGCCTGCGTCCCTCCATCGCCATTCCTCAACCCCGCCGCGGCGTAGCAGGGGAAGCGGCCATCGATCTCGATGGATATTTCGGTTTGCATCCCAGTCTCGCGCCCCTCGAGCCGCTGTTTCACAAAAATCAATTAGCCATCGTGCACGCTGCCGGTTCGCCCGATCCCACCCGCTCGCACTTCGACGCGCAGGATTTTATGGAGTCTGGCACGCCCGGCGTTAAAGCCACCGACGATGGCTGGCTCGACCGCGCGCTGCAAACCATCCCCGAAGAAAACGCCTCGCCATTTCGCGCCGTGGCCATGGGCCCGAATCTTCCGCGCATGTTGCGAGGCAGAGCCGGCGCCATCGCTCTCCCCGATTTAAAAAATTTCAAAGTCATCCCGCAATCCGCGGCAATGAACAATGTAGTCCAGGGCGGCTTCGAAGCCCTGTATGCGCAAAGCGTCGACCACGCCCTGCACGGCACCGGCACCGAAACCTTCGAAGCCATCGACATGCTCAGCAAAATCGACACCAGCAAATTGCCACCGGAAAACGGCGCACAATATCCCACCAGCCGCCTGGGACAAAACATGCAGCAAATCGGCCAGCTCCTGAAAGCCAAAGTCGGCGTGGAAGTTTTATTCGTGGATTGCGGCGGCTGGGACAACCACGTCAATGAAGGCGGCGTGCAAGGCCAGCTCTCCAATTTGTTGAAAGACCTCGGCCAATCGCTGGCCGCATTTCATCAGGACATGGGCGACCGCATGCAAGACATCGTGGTCGTTACCATGAGCGAGTTCGGCCGCACCGCCAAAGAAAACGGCAATCGCGGCACCGATCACGGCCATGCCAACTGCATGTTCGTCATGGGCGGCGAAGTAAAAGGCGGAAAAGTCTACGGCAAATGGCCCGGCCTCGATGATCATCAACTAAACGACGGTCGCGATCTCGCCCTGACCACCGACTTTCGCTATGTCCTCGGCGAAACCCTGACCAAGCACATCGGCGTTAAAGATCTAGCCACCGTGTTCCCCGGCTTCGACAACAGCGCGCACCGTTTCCCCGGCCTGATCAGAACATGATCAGAACACCCGGAATCACAGCTGGAATCGCCGTGTAGCGCGCCGCAGGATTAACCTCTTCCCCGCAGACTCCAAAAAGACGTGCAGCGGTGGCGACGGGGATGTAAGTGCATCCCCTTCGCCTCCGGCATGAGCGAGCATTTTTCCGGGTTGGCAGTTGGTCAATCGACGGTGATGCGCGTACCGGCCGTTGTTCCCGTGACCTCTAATAATGGCGTTCCGGTCCCAAAGACGTTGGTGGCGTCGAAGACTTTGAAATCAAAGTTACCTTTGTAGGTTTTGCCGTTGTGCGCGACCGTATCCGTTTCATCGACGGTGAAGACGTTTGAAATAGCGCCGTCCGTGGCAAACATGAGACCGATATGGTGCAGCTTGACGCTGCCATGGCTTAACTCCTTCCAGACGCCGAAGCAGATATTCCCGCCGGCCGGCGGCAGAAACGCGTTTTCAAATTCAGTTCCATCCTCGTGCCAGGTCTTGTAGGATTCGACGAACTGAAAGGGTGTTGGAGGGAATGGAGGGGTGGGAGCGGAAGTTGCAGTGTAAATCACGTGCCACAAACCCACGATGCTGGTATGTTTGTTTGATTCTTCGTCCTCTTGAAGGTTCAACGGGTTCCCGTGCGGGCTCACGAAGGGAATAGAAAGAGCGGCTCCGGGTTTGTATGGAAGGCCGCAGCCAGCAGCTTTGGCGCCGGAAGCGGTGAACAAAAGTCCCAATCCTGCTAATGCAACGAGAGCGCAGAACCGGCCGCTCCGGAGTGCCTGGAAGATATTCACTCGATTCATTGTTTCTCTCCTTAGAGTTGGGCCTGAGCGGCTGTCCGCTTCATGCTTAACGAGCGGCAGCCGCCAAGTGGAAATGCTGACGCACTTTGTGAAGGCAGGGGCCGCTATTACATTTGGGGGACTTCAGGCCGACTCGTGCACGCACCTACTATAATAATTAAATTTACTTGTCAAGCCATTTATCAAGATAATAGCCGTCGAAGTTCGGATTGTGAGTTTTAGTACTCCAATCTGCCCCGAGAGACCAGTTCCGCCCGAAGGGGCGGCCAAAGCATTGTTCGGAGGCCGGTACCCTGGAAGTATCATAGGAGTAGTGTGCCGTGACCACGCGTCAACACAACGTTCACTCTCAACTCGGCCGATCCGCCGTCCACATCTTTGCCGCCAATGAGCGCATGAACCAGCTTCTTATCGAACATCTCGATCCGCGCGCCTGGCGCGCCAAACCGCCCGGCAAGACCCGGCCCATCGCCACGATCTTCACCCACATGCACAACGTTCGCACCAAGTGGGTCCGGCTGACCGCCACACACCTCAAAGTTCCTCAACAACTGCACCGCGCCCACTGCACTCCGCAGCAAGCCCGCGGGGCACTGGCCGAGAGCGCCGCCCGCTGCGGCGAGATGCTCGCGGAAGCGTTCGGCAGTGGCGGTCGCATCGAAAACTTTTGCAGCGACGGCTGGGCTAAGCCCTGGCCGGTCGGTGTCGAAATGCTGTGTTACATGCTGGCCCACGAAGCCCATCACCGCGGTCAAGTTTGCATGCTCGCTCATCAGCTCGGATTCCCATTGCCGATCAAGGTCACGTCCCGCCTCTGGAATTGGGAAAAGTTGTGGAAAGAATGCGGGTCGCCTCGCGGCCCCGGCTACGATTCGTAGGAAGAAAACACTGGAGGGATGACCCATCATTGATCGAGTTTCTCCGCACTCTTTGATAACTGTGGTTCAGGAAAACGCGGCAGATCTACTGATCATTTCCAGACCGTAAATTTGCCGGCGCACTGTCCTGCAATTTGTGAAACGTACCTACGCCATGGCATCAAGCATACTTCGGCCACGACAGAAGATCCTTTGGGAACGGGCTGTGCCTAGGGGAGGATGATGACCGTGCGCCGGAACTGGTAGGTACGGGGCACATAACTGGGCAGCCAACGTGGGTCTTGCTCGAAAGCGAAGCCGGGAGTTGCGGTTTGGTTTGGCGTCTTGCAGGTGATCCATTTCTTGAAAATGAGGCCGCGCGTGTTCCGTTCGTTCTCCAGATACTTCACCATATCGTTAGACGACACGTCTGTAGTCTGGATACAATTCGCAGGA
>JAUTXJ010000373.1 GCA_030838075.1 Acidobacteriaceae bacterium | reverse complement strand
GAGGCGGCCAAGCCGAAGGCTGCGGAGAAGAGCGACAAGGGCGAAAAGAAGAAGTAACGCGCGGCGGTTGGCGCTGCGGACTTCTCGTCGACATGAGCGACGGAGTTTTTTGCGGGGAATGCGGAGTTTATGCGGCTGATTGTTGGACTTGGCAATCCCGATCCGGAGTATCAGTGGACGCCGCATAATCTGGGATTCATGGCGGTAGATGAGTTGGCGAATCGTAACGGGATTCGCGTTTCGCGACCGGAAGGCAAGGCGCTGGTCGGGCGGGGAAAACTGGCGGGAGAAGATGTTGTGCTCGCCAAACCGCAGACGTACATGAATCTGAGCGGCATTTCGGTGCGGGAGCTGCTGGAAAAGTACGAGCTGGGTCCGAGCGATTTGCTGGTGATGTGGGATGAAGCGCAGTTGCCGATGGGCACGATTCGCATCAGCGGCGAGGGCAGCGCGGGCAGCCACAACGGTGCGAAGTCGGTGATTGGATCGTTGGGGACTGCCGTGTTTGCGCGATTGAGGCTTGGTTGCGCGCCGGAGCGCGAAGTGAGCAGCCGCAAAGAGTATGTTTTGCGGCCGATGCGCAAGGGCGAGTTGGAAGTCGCGTCGGAGATGATTGCGGAAGCGGCCGACGCGGTGGAAATGTTTGTGGCGCAGGGAGTCGATGCCGCCATGAACAAGTACAACCGGCGAAAGGAACCGCCGGCGGAAGAAGCGGAAAATTAAATGAGTTTGCCGGGCGGTTGCCCGGAGAGAAGAGAAACGAGGGCAACATGGAAGAGCGGCTATACGATTTGATTTTTATTGCGCGGCCGGCAACGGCGGAAGAAGACGTGAAGAAAGTGCTTACGGTTATCGAGCACACCTGCACGGAAAAGGGCGGGAAGGTGGAGAAAGCGGAGACTTGGGGCACGCGCAAGCTGGCTTACAAAGTGGCCAAGCACCGCGAAGGCATGTACTACTACCAGCAGATTCGTACCTCGCATCCGGATTTGATCGCGGAGCTGGAGCGGCGTTTGCGCGTGCAGGATACGGTTATCAAGTACCAGACGGTGCGGCTGGATGAAGATTTGAAGCGGCAGAAGAAGCTTGTGGACAAGCGGGACAAGCGCACCGCGCGGCGTCCACGCCGTGCCACCGCTCCTCCCGCGGCGGCAGCGCCATCGGCGCCGCCGGCACCACCTGCTGCTCCGGAGCATAGCGCTCCCGCGAGTTAGTTTTGAATTAATCGGGCTGCGCTTTTTTTAGAGATTGAGTTGCGCTGGGAAAATTTAATTAAGATTGTTTTTTGCGGTTCAAGTGAAAGGGTGGCAGGTATGGCAGAGGAACAGAAACAGGCAACAGCGCCGAGCGCACCTCCGCGGCGGGATGGCGGAGGCGGTCACAGTGGTGGCCATAGCGGCGGCGGTCACAGTGGCGGAAGCCACAGCGGTGGCAGTCATGGGGGGCCGCGGCGTGAAGGCGGCGGGCCGGGCGGGCCTGGTGGTCCAGGCGGACCGCGCCGTGGGAAGCGCCAATATTTTCGCAAGAAGAAAGTCTGCAAGTTTTGCGTGGAGAAGATGGATTTCATCGACTACAAGCGCGCGGACATTCTTTCGCAGTTTGTGCAGGAACGCGGCAAGATTCTGCCCCGGCGCATGACCGGGGTGTGCTCGCGGCACCAGCGATGGCTGGGCGTGGCGATCAAGCGCGCGAGGAATATTGCGTTGCTGCCGTTCGCGGGAAGCGCGGCAGGGACGCAGCAGCCTCGCGCAGTGGTAGCGCAAACGGCGGGAGCGCCAGCCGGAGGTTCGGCAGGCACCCATGCGGCACCCGCAGCCGCGACACCAGCCCCGGCAGCCGCGGCGCCGACAGAAGTTTCCAACGCATAAGAATTAATAATCGCGGTCACGTCAGGACGAGGAACGGGAGCGAAGAGGAAAGAGCATATGCAAATTATTCTGCAGGAAGATATCGAGAAGCTGGGGAATCGCGGAGACGTCGTGACCGTAAAGCCCGGTTACGCGCGTAATTTTTTGTTGCCACGCAAGCTCGCGGTGGAAGCGAGCGCCGGGAACTTGAAGGCCATTGAAAAGATTCGCGGTTCGCTGGCGAAAAAGACGGCCACGGAAATGGAAGCGGCGCAGAAGCAGGCTGCCGCGCTAAATGGCGTGGAGCTAACGTTTACGCGCAAAACGGGCGAGAACGACCAACTATTTGGCTCGGTAACGACTGGCGACATTGCCGATGCGCTGGAGACCAAGGGCTTCAAGCTCGACAAGCGTCAGATTCATACGGCGGAACCCATCAAGGCGCTGGGAGATTTCCGCGCGACGGTAAAAGTTTTCCGGGATATTACCGCCGAAGTGAAAGTGCAGGTGCAGAAGGAAGGGCAGGCGGCGTAATTTTATTTTTAGTTTGGCGATTGAGGAGGCGCATCTTACATGCGCCTCTTTTTTTGTGGGAGTAGGAAAATTTTTGTGCAACAGAATTCTTTGGGCAAAAAAGTTTTGCACAAAATTGTCGCGGCGATGCACAGGTTGAAATGGGATTCTTTGTTGACGATGGTTTCAGTTCAGCACACAATGCGCTTCATTAAATTAATTCGGTTCGGTGCAAATCCAGCTCGAGTCGTAAGCGTCCACCAACTGGAAAATTTCTTTTCCTTGCCCGGAGGGCCGGGACATGCTACAAATTCGCCTAGGCGAAGATAAAGCGAACTACGAGGCGAACCCGAATAATGCCTGCTGATAGCGTCCTAGAAAAGCCGCTGCCCAGTAATCTGGACGCCGAGCGTTCGGTTCTTGGCGCCATTCTGCTGGATAACAACGCGCTCAATCCCGCCGTAGAGCATTTACGTCCCGAAGATTTTTTCATGGAGCAGCATCGCCGCGTGTTCACGCAGATGATTGCGTTGGGCGAGAGCCAGCAGGCCATCGACCTGGTCACGTTGACGGAAGAACTGCATCGCCGCGGCGATCTGGAAGCTTCGGGTGGCGCGCCGTATCTGGCCGCGCTGGCGGATGGCATGCCGCGGGTCTCGAACGTGGAACATTACGCGCGCATCGTGAAAGAAAAAGCGATGCTGCGCAATTTGATTCACGCCACGCACAATATTCAGCAGCGCGCGTTTGAGGGCGAGGATGGCGCTGACGCCATTCTGGATAACGCGGAATCTTCGATTTTTGCGCTGGCGGAAGATCGCGTACGCGCCGGGTTGATTCCGGTGAAGGACATCGTTCGGGACAATTTCGAGCGCCTGGAAAGAATTTTTCGCGAAGGCAAGAGCATCACGGGCGTGGCTACCGGGTACGGCGAGTTGGACAAGCTAACTTCCGGGCTGCAGCCTTCGGAATTGCTGATACTCGCGGCGCGGCCGTCGCAAGGAAAAACGGCGCTAGCTCTGAACCTGGCAGAAAATATTTCAATTCGCGCGGGGCACCCTGCGGCGATCTTCAGCCTGGAAATGTCCAAGGAATCGCTTCTTCAGCGCCTGGTAGCTTCGGTGGCGCAGATTGACGCGCACAAATTCCGCACCGGGCATTTGAGCAAGGAAGATTGGCGGCGCATGACGGAGGCGCTGGGAGTCATTTCGGCGGCGCCGCTGTGGATTGATGATGCAGGGTCTATCAGCGTGCTGGAGATTGGAGCGAAGGCGCGGCGGTTGAAGAGGGACAAGGGACTCTCGCTGTTGATCGTGGATTACCTACAGCTTATTACCGCGCGAGGGCGATTCTCGAATCGCAATGAGGAAGTGGCCAGCATTTCCCGCGCTCTGAAGGGCTTGGCGAAGGAGCTGCAGATTCCGGTATTGGTGCTCAGCCAGTTGACGCGCGCGCCGGAACGCGATGATCGCGGGCCGCAGCTTTCGGACTTGCGCGAATCGGGCGCCATCGAGCAGGACGCGGACGTGGTCATGTTCATCTACAGGCCGCACTTTTTTAAACAGGGAGCTACGCCGGAAGAGCGGGAAGAGACCGAGCTCAAGATTGCCAAGCAGCGCAATGGACCGACGGAAAGCGTGAAATTTGTTTTCCGCAGCCGGTTGACACGCTTTGAAGAAGCCGCGCCGGATGCGTTTTCGCAGTTTGCCGCTGATGATATGTAGACGTTATGTAGCGGTATTATTTCGTCGTTATGTACGGGGAGACACAGCGCGGGCTGCGAGCCACGCTGACGGATACCGTTGTGATCAAGTGTGCCTTAGCCCTTTCTACTCTAAGGCTGCAAGTCCTTTCCGCATATGGCATTAGCGGAAATTCTAGTTGGCTCCCTTTTTCCTCGATCTACCGGCACGCGACGTGCCCTGTACGTAGGTGCAGTTGCCCACTGTTGTCATTCACGCGGCAGTTTTCAGGCGTAAAGCCACCCCTGCCGCGCGGATGACGTAAACTTATTTTTCCTTGGAATAAAAATGGCGCGAGCACCGAAAAACCCCACGACACTCAATATGCGGCCCGTTTGGGCGGATGTTTCGCTTCCGGCGCTCGTACATAATTTTGAATCGATTCGATCGTACGTGAACCCGCGGAACGAGAAGCGGCGTACGCCGAGGCAGGTGCTGTGCATCGTAAAAGGCAACGCATACGGCCACGGCGGGCCGGAGGTTACCAAGGCGCTGGAGAAGGTTGGGTCGGACTGGTTTGGAGTGACGTGCACGGAAGAAGGCATCGCGCTGCGCAAGGCTGGCGTGCGCAAACCGATTTTGATACTGACCAGTTTTGTGCCGGGCGAAGAAAAGCGATTGCTGGAGCACAACTTGACGGCGGTGATTCACCGCTGCGAGCAATTGTCGCAACTGGAGACTGCGGCGGCGCGGCGCGGAAAGAAAAAGGTTTCGTTTCATCTGAAAATAGATTCGGGGATGAATCGGCTGGGAATAGTGCCGTCGAGAGTGGATTGCTTTGCGCGGCAACTGGCGAAATCGCGGCACTTGCAGTTGGGCGGCGTGATGACGCATTTTGCGTCGTCGGAAGCGTTTTCCGATACGGTGGCGGGGCGGCAGACACGTGAGCAAGAGGAGCGTTTTTTTGGGGCACTGGAGCGGTTGCGCGCGCTGGGAATCGATCCTGGAATTATCCATCTGGCGAACAGTGGAGCGATCGTGACGCGTCCGGAAACATGGGCCGATATGGTGCGTCCGGGCGTGATTTTGTACGGATACCATCCCGGATACGATCCCGTGGAGAAGCGTGCGGAATTTGAGAAGCGGCTGGCGCTGAAGCCGGTCATGAGTTTACGCACGCGAATTATTAGTTTGCGTGATGTGCCTGCGGGCGCGGGTGTTGGTTATGGGTCAAGTTTCGTGCCACAGCAGGCTTCGCGCATCGCTGTGCTGGCAGCGGGATATGGAGACGGCATTCATCGCAGCCTGAGCAACCGGGGTAAAGTGCTGATTCGTGGCGTGCTCGCACCAATTGTCGGAATTGTCTCCATGGACGTTACGATGATCGATGTTTCGGCGGTGCCGGGTGTTGAGATTGGCGATACGGCGACAATTTATGGCACGGACGGGCAGTTCAGTCATCCCGCGAACCTGGTGGCACGCAGCCTCGGCACAGTTACTTCGGACCTGCTGTGCGCGGTGAGCGCGCGGGTTCCGCGCTTTTATGTGAAGTGATTTGTGTTTCTTTCATTTATTTGTGGTTATGGCCAGTCATTGGTAATTTTTGTGCGGGGATTAACTCTTTTCTACGAAATGTTGGATATCCGACTTGACCCGTCGGTAATGAGAGGGTATATAAAGCATTACGGGCATGCCTCAGGGGACGGTAGAGTAGGTCTGTGAGCTCGCAGCGAAAGAAGGGCTTGCGGCGTTACAAAATCGCTGGAAAGTAGTCTCACAACTATTTCGAATGAACCGGAAAACACCAGGCAGTAGACCGGGTTCGTCCCTATCATCAGTTACACCGCCAATACGGGCCGCCGAGAACCGCGGTAACTCGCAATCGGACTCCGCAGTGACTGCTGATTTATCCGATCCGACCAAAACAAAGTCATCGATGCATTGGGAATTTTGGATTGTGCGCAGCTTGTTCACCGTCTTGATCGGGGTGCTTTCCTACGCTTTTGCGCCGTTCGGTTTGCGGGGTAGCGCTGCCGCGGTTGGTGTGATGCTTGCGCTGGTTATCGTGTTTGCGGAGTTCCGCCTGGCGCATGCAAGCATGGGGGGATTGATCGGCGGAACCTTCGGAGCGCTGGCGGGAATGGCTGCGGCGTTGCTGTTGACGTTAATCATCTCTTATACCTCGCAACCGGCTTCCACCAAGTCATTTCTGGATTTCATCTCCTTACTGGCCTTCAGCTATCTGGGGATGACCACGGGCTTTCGTTGCGGGGAACACTGGCGAGTTCCACGGCGCAAAGCCAAAGCGGGCAACGAGAGTGCTACCAACGAGTTGATGAAATTGCTGGATACCAGCGTGCTTATCGACGGTCGCATCGCAGAGATTTGCGAAGCACAATTTCTCGACGGGGTGCTGGCAGTGCCGCAATTTGTGCTGCATGAATTACAGTTGGTGGCCGATTCGTCCGACCCGTTGAAGCGGCAACGCGGGCGACGCGGGCTGGAAGTGTTGCAGCGAATTCAGAAAATGCCCCAGGTGGAAGTGCGGGTGGTGGATGACGATTTTCCGAATACAGCCGATGTGGACCACAAGTTGATTGAACTAGCGCGGCGCACCGGCGCGAAAATCGTAACGAATGATTTTAATTTGAACAAAGTTGCCACGGTGCAGGGATTTTCCGTGCTTAACGTGAATGAGCTTGCCAATGCGCTTAAACCAGCGGTGCTGCCGGGCGAAACGATGCATGTTCTGATTCAGCGCGAAGGCAAGGAAGCCATGCAGGGCGTAGCGTATTTGAGTGACGGCACCATGGTGGTCGTCGACGGCGCGCGGCGGATGATCAACAAGAGCGTGGATATGATCGTGACTTCGGTGCACCAGACCACCGCGGGCAAGATGATTTTTGGCCGCGTGGATGAGCGTGTCGAGCCGGTCGGTCCTTATGCACGGGCTGCGACGGCGGGACGAGGGGTTGCGGGCAATTCGACAGCATCGTATACGGCCGGATCGAGTGCACGGCAAGAAGAGGAAAGTAATCGCGCGGCCGACGCCCATGGCGGCGATCAGAATTCTTCCGGGACGTCAGGGACGCTCCCGCAAACGGAAGGCGAATAGCGCGCAGTCAGTAGGGAAACCCGCAGAGGACCGCGAATTTTCCACTCGGTATATAATCATCCGTTCATCGAGTTACCGTTGATCGAATCAATGTTAATCGGATCACGGGACACGACTTTCAAACGATAAAAATGGGACGAATCACTGCCATTCTTCCGGCGTCGGGACTGGGTACGCGCATGGGCGCGGAGACCCCCAAGCAATTTCTAGAACTCGACGGAACGCTGATCGTCATTCACAGCTTGCGGCGGATTGCGGCGTGCCCGCTGGTTACGGACATTATTGTGGCTACGCGCGCGGACGTAATGGAGTCGCTGCAATCTACGATTCGAGCGGAAAAGTTTACGCAGTCTGTCCGCATGGTGCGTGGCGGGGATTCGCGACAGGATTCGGTGGCGCAGGCGCTGCGCGAAGTGCCTGCAGATACTGAAATTGTCTTGGTGCACGATGCGGTGCGGCCGTTCGTTACCGTGGACCAAATCACGCGGGTGATCGAAGAAGCGCGGAAGTGCAAAGCGGCGATACTGGGCATTCCGGCGATGGATACGGTGAAGGAAGTGAAGCGCGCTAGTTTGCCGGAAGATGTGGCGCTGATTATCGGGACGATTCCGCGAGAGCGGGTGGTGCTGGCGCAAACGCCGCAGGCGTTTTCCGCGAAACTGCTGAAGGAAGCATTTGCGCGTGCTGAGGCTGACGGAGTGAATGCTTCGGACGAAGCTGGCCTGGTGGAACGGATTGGGCACGACGTGCACGTGGTACTGGGGTCGGAGCGAAATATTAAAATTACCAGACCCGCGGATATGGAGCTGGCGCGGTTTTACCTGGAACGCGAGCGCAGCAAAAAGTGAGCGTGCGCTGCGGCATCGGGTATGACCTGCACCGCCTGGAAGCAGGGCGGAAACTGATTATCGGCGGGCTGGAAGTGCCTTTTGACAAAGGGCCGGCGGGACATTCGGACGGTGATGTTGTGGCGCACGCGCTTTGCGACGCGCTTTTGGGGGCGGCGGGGCTGGGCGATATTGGCACGCATTTTCCGGATACCGATCCAAAGTGGAAAGACGCAAACAGCTTGCAATTTTTGGAGCACGCGGCGCGGCTGCTTGGCGAAAAGAAATTTGCGATTGAGCATGTTGATGCGGTAGTGATCCTCGAGAGACCTAAGCTGGGGCCGCACTTTCCGAAAATGCGCGAGGCACTGGCGAAGGCTCTTAGTGTCACGGCGGACCGCATTCATTTGAAGGCCAAGACGAATGAAGGCGTTGACGCGGTAGGGCGCGGTGAGGCGATTGCCGCGTATGTGATTGCGACCCTGACAACGACCTAACGATTTTTGTTTGCTGAAGAAACATTGCTGATTATTCCTGTTTCCACCGCTAACAATTTTCTGCTGTAGACTTCCTCTCACATGACTTCCGAAAGGCGAACGCGGGATTCGGTTACCGCGCCCAATATTTTTATTGGCGCCGATGTAGCCGAGATACTTTGCGAACGTGGATGGAGTGCGACCGGAGGATTTTCTCCGGAGTTGCAGGCATGGTGTGAGCGTGCGGCAGGTATGCTCGGATCACATGTCGCTAACCGCGCGGCACTCAGCGATCTGCTCGATTTGATCTTTCACTATGAGGCGGAGAAAGTGCTGGAGCGGGTGGAAAGCCATGCGGTGCTGGCGCGTTATGGGGCCCGAGAAGTGGTGCGAAAAGTGGCTTTGTTGCTGCTGGACGGTGGGGCGCTGGATTCTGAACGATTCAAAGAAATCATTAACATCATGAAAGAAGGGTCGGACTTGCGGAGCCGGGATTTGTTTCATCCGATACGGCTGGCGTTGGCCGGACGGGCCGGCGAGGGAGAACTGGATCGCGTGATATTGCTGATTGATGAAGCGGCGGCGTTGCCTTTTGCCGTAGCGGTGAAACCTGCGCGTGTGCGGATAGTGGAATTTTGTTCGGCGCTTGATTGATAATTGCAACCCGTGAATATTGCTGGAGTTTTTCTATACACTGTTTGCTCGCATGAGCCCTCTCATTGACCGGTTGACGGGTATTAACGCGGTGCGTGAAGCGCTGCAAGCGGGGAGCGCGATTGATCGCGTGGTGATTGCGCGCGGACGGCAGGACACGCGCACGGAAGAAATTGTGCAACTGGCGCGCGGGCGCGGGATCCCGGTGCGATTTGAGGATCGCGGGCAGATCGACCGTCTGGCCAACACCAAAGATCATCAAGGAGTGGTGGCGCTGGCGGCGGCGCGCGCCGCGGGATCGCTTGAAGATATTCTCTCGCATGCGAAGGCTGGCGGGCACGGGGGCCTGATTGTTTTGCTCGATGGAGTGGAGGATCCGCACAATCTGGGCGCCATCATAAGAACGGCATTGGCGGCGGGGGCGCAGGGCGTGGTGATACCGGAGCGGCGCGCGGTAGGCTTGACGGACACGGTGGCACGCGCGTCGGCTGGAGCGCTGGCGCACTTACCGATTGCGCGGGTGACGAATCTGGCGCGTGCGATGGAGGAATTGAAGGAAGCGGGCTATTGGCTGATTGGACTGGATGAGGCGGCGGACAAAACATATACGCAGGTGGATTACACTTCGCCGGTGGGAATTGTTTTAGGGGGAGAGGGCAAAGGCTTGCACGAGTTGACGCGCAAGCGTTGCGATTTTGTTGTTTCGCTGCCGACCAGCGGGCCGGTTAGATCGCTGAACGTGTCGGTGGCAGCGGGTGTGGTTTTGTTTGAAGCTTTGCGGCAGCGGGCGGCGAAAACAAAATAGCGGCAGAAGAAAAATTCTTGAATATGTGAAAGCAGCGGAGTTGAGCGCGCGCACTGCCGCGCTGAAATTATTTGTCGTATTGGATCAGGGAAAAAACGTCGAGGCCTTGGAGTTTGGCGCGGCCTTTCAGGAAAGCTAGTTCTACAGCGAAGGCCAAGCCTTCGACTTTGCCTCCCAATTGCTGAATAAGCTTGGAGGTGGCCGCGGCGGTGCCGCCGGTGGCCAGTAAATCATCGCAAATAATCACGCGGTCGCCAGGCTTAATAGCGTCTTCGTGAATTTCCAGCGTGTCGGTGCCGTATTCCAAAGAGTAGGAGACGCTGGAGCATTTGGCGGGGAGTTTTTTAGGTTTGCGGACGGGCACGAACCCGGCGTTCAAGCGATAGGCCAATGCGGGAGCAAAAATAAAACCGCGGGCTTCGATTCCGGCGACGACGTCGATGGTGTGACCATTGTAGTGGTCGCACAAGCGATCGATGAGGTTGTGAAAACCGCGCTTATCTTTCAGCAGAGTGGTCAAGTCGTAGAACAGGATTCCCGGTTTAGGGTAGTCAGGCACTTCACGAATAAGCTTTTTTAATTCGTCCATTCAGACCGCTCCTGGGGTCACGCTGGTTTTACTAAGGTAAAGTGGCAGCGGACGGATCGTGATACGTTCATGCGCTCAATCGCCGCGGCCAATTACGAATACCTGGTCGTACTGTGGATCGGGTGAGGCAACTTCTTCACGGACTTCGGTAACGCTGGAGAAGCGCGGGCCGCGCTCGAGCATGGTTCGCAATTCGCGATGCTGTTGGAGAGTGCCCATTACGAACACCTCTACGCGGCCATCGCTTAGATTTTTTACGTAGCCTCCTACCTTTATCTTGGCGGCAGCACGCTGCGTGAAGTAACGGTATCCAACGCCCTGGACGGTGCCGGAGATCAAATACCTTCTGGCTTGTTTTGGCTCGGTCACGAACCAAAAAATTGTATCAGAGAGAAGGGTGATGCGAAAAAGTGGACCGCAGTAATTCAACGAACAGGCAGGGTAACAGCGGGCCGTAAAAAGAACACGCACGGAAAACCCAGGACCACCCTAAAAATCGAGGGCGGCACCCTTCGCGAGCAGCTTGACTTTGGCTTGACACTATGTTAGTCTAGGCCTTGATTAGAATATCCTAAAAAACTTTTTTCGGAAGGCTGATGCGAAAACCTGAACAACGCGATCTTTTTCCAGGGGCTTTGGAAATGATGATCCTGCGCACGCTGAAGAGACAGCCGTTGCATGGCTACGCGCTCGCGAAACAGATTAAGTACGTGTCGAATGATTTGCTACAAATTGAAGAAGGGTCGCTATATCCGGCGCTTCAGCGCCTTCTTAAAGCGGAGCTGGTGAAGGCGGAATGGGGTATTTCTTCTACGAACCGGCGGGTGCGGATATACAAGCTGACGGCGGCTGGGGTCAAGCACTTGCAACGCGAGATTTCGAGATTCGAACAGATGTTTGAAGGGATTACGCGGGTGCTGGCGGCGATAAAGTCATGAGCTGGCTTACACAGTTGTTTTCGCGGCGCCAGATTTACAGCGACCTTTCCGTGGAGATTCAGGAACATCTGGACGAAAGGGTCGAGGAGTTGATCGCGGCGGGCATGCCCAAAAAAGATGCCGCGGCTGCGGCGCGGCGGGAATTTGAGAATGCGACGTTGATTGAAGAAGACAGCCGGGAAGTGTGGCGGTGGCGATGGGTCGAGAATTTTGCGATCGATGTGCGTTACGGACTGCGCTCGCTGCGGCGATCTCCTGGATTTACGCTGATTGTGGTTCTGACGTTGGCGCTGGGGATCGGGGCTAACAGCGCGATTTTCAGCGTGATTGACGCGGTGCTGCTGAGGCCATTGCCGTTTCCCAATGCGTCGCAACTTGCGGATCTTTGTGCGAGGAGCACACTGTTTGATTTCGAGCATCTGGGCGTATCGCTGCCAGACATCGCGGATATCCGGGCCAGTAGCAGTTCATTTTCCGATCTCTCTCCTTACCGATGGTCTTCGAAGGAAATAGCGGGGGGTGGCAAGCCGGAGCAAATCGAGGGGTCGGACGTTTCAGAAAATTTCTTTCCTGACCTGGGCACTAAACCACTACTGGGGCGGACATTTGTTTCTTCAGATATGCAGGCGGGGAACCGCAATGTGATTTTGAGCCATTCCTTGTGGCGGGACAGATTCGGCGGTGATCCGCATTCGATCGGAAAAACCCTGCGGCTCGATAGTGAGACATATACGGTGATCGGAGTGATGCCGGACTTGTCGAACACTGACTTCGCAACCGATTCCAAAGTCTGGACGGTTTTTATACCGACACAAGAGCAACTCACGTCGAGGCAAAATCGCGACTTCGGCGTGCTCGCGCGTCTGAAGCCTCATACCGACATTCTGCAGGCGCAGAAGGAGCTCGACACCATTGCTTCGCGGTTGGCAACCGCTTACCCGGACACGAACAAGGGATGGAGTTTTCGGGTCGCGCCGTTGAGAAACTATTTGTTGGGGGACGCGCGTAAACCGTTACTGGTTCTGTTCTGCTCGGTGGGATTTGTGCTGCTGATCGCGTGCGCGAATGTAAGTAACTTATTTTTGTCGCGCGGGTGGGGAAGACGGCGAGAATTTGCGATTCGTATTGCGATTGGCGCTACTCGTGGGGCGTTGTTACGGCAGTTGGCGGTGGAAAGCGTGTTGGTGGCATTGATGGGAGGGTTGTGCGCGTTTTTCATGGCACTTTGGACGGTACGAGGGATACGCGCGATTCTTCCGGCGGACATTCCGCGGATTCAAGATATTCGAATTGATAGTGAGGTGGCCTGGTTTACGTTGGGCGCGTCGTTGCTGGCGGCATTGTTATCCGGGTTTGTGCCGGCACTGTTGAGTTCACGGCAAGACGTGAATGCGGCGATCAAGGAGGGCGGCGCCGGCGCGGCGGCGGGTCATGGACACAATTTATTTCGGCAGATGTTGGTAGTGGTGGAAGTGGCGCTGGCGATTGTCTTGCTGACTGGCGCGACGCTGGCGATACAAAGTTTCGCGCGGATGCTGCGGGTGGATCCGGGGTTTCGACCGGACCATTTGATAACCATGCGGATTGATTTTCCGAAGTTTCGTTTTGCGAAAGTGGAGCAGTCGATTCATTTTGTGGAACAGGTTCTGGAGAGTTCGCGTGGTATTCCGGGGGTGGCAGCAGCATCGGCGGGGGTAGTGTTCCCGCTGGGAGATGCGGTGTCGGAATCGACATTTGAGACGGAGCAGTCAAGTGCAGAGGAGAAATTAGGCCAGCGAATGGCTCGTATGAACCGGGTTGAGCCGGACTTTTTCCGCACGTTTGGGATTCCGCTGCTTGCCGGGCGAGACTTCAACGAGGACGATAGAAAAGAAAAAGCTCCCGTGTTTATCGTGAATGAGGCGTTTGCGCGCAAGGTGTTCGGCTCGGTCAATGTGGTGGGCAAACGGCTCTCCGCGCTACGAGAAAAAAAGGAACCGGTGTGGGGAGACATTATTGGGGTGGCCGGGAATGTACGCGATCTCGACCCGGGTGCCGAAGCCAAACCAGAGATTTACGGGCCATTTGTGCAGACCCACCACGCTGCGGGAGTATTTCTGGTTTTTCGAACGAAGCCGGACCCTCTGGCGATCGTTGCGGCGATAGAAGATCGCATATGGGCACTCGACAAGGACCGGCCGGTAACGTCGATAAAGACAATCGAGAAGCAGATGGAAGAGAACACCGGGGCGCCCAGATCGCAAAGCGTTTTGTTGGGAATCTTCGGCGGGCTCGGCTTTGCGCTGGCGATCGTGGGAGTGTACGGGGTGATGTCGTACGTGGTTTCTCAGCAGACCCGCGAGATTGGTATTCGTATGGCGCTGGGTGCAGATCGTATGAAAGTGCTGCGGATGGTGATTGTCCACGGGCTCAAGCTGACGCTCGCCGGTGTAGCGATCGGTGTAGGAGTCTCGCTGGCGCTGACGCGCTTCATGGGCAGCCAGCTTATCGGTGTTAGTGCGACTGATCCGGTGACGTTTGGCGGCGTAGCCCTATTGCTGATTGTCGTCGCGGTGGCTGCATGCTTCATTCCGGCGCAGCGGGCAATGCGGCTGGACCCGATGGTGGCGTTGCGTTATGAATGAGATGATGAAGCGGCGTTCGGGGGTATGGTGCGCATCTAAGCGGGTATGAAATTGTTAGGGCGATTTTTGGTTTCTTTATTGGCGATGGGTGGCTTGTTTGGCGCAGGCGTGACGGGCTTGCGGGCGCAGGCGAGTTCTCAGGGGCCGATGGAGGCGCCTGCGGAGCATCATGTAAGCCGCATTGGGACGGAGCCTGAGCCGCCGGCGCCGCCTTCGTTGCCGGTGGAGGAAATTGTCAGGCGGTTTTCACAGAAGGAAGATGAATACCTGAAATCGCGCCCGAACTATGGGTTTCGCAAGAGTGTGCGCATCCAGGAATTTGGTCCCGATGGTGGCGTTGTCGGGGAATTTTTGCGGGTCACGGAATATCAAAAGCTGGCGGATGGTCGAGTGGCGATGAAAGCTCTTGAGAAGCCACAGTCGACGCTGCAGGGAGTTTATTTGGCTCCGGAGGATTTGGATGCGCTCGATAAAATACCAGCATATCCACTGACGAGCGGGCAACTGGCAAAATACGAGTTGAAATTTATTGGGCGGGAGCTGGTTGACGAAGTGGATTGCTACATTTTTCAGGTGAAGCCGAAAATGGTGGAGCGCGCGAAGGCATATTTCGAAGGCGTGGTTTGGGTAGACGCGCAATATCTGGAAGTGGTGAAAACTTACGGGAAATGGGTGACGGATCAAGGAGACACCCGCGGGCTCGCGCAATTGCCATTCTCTTTGTTCGAGACTTATCGGGAAAATGTGGATGGGAAATACTGGTTTCCTAATTACTTGCGATCGGATGAGACGTTACACACTAAAGGGGGCGACATTCCGGTGCGGCTGGTTATTAAGTGGACGGATTTTAAGCCTACCGGTGCGTCGCAGAGCGTGCCCACGGCGGCGCCAAGTCCGTCTGGTGGGACGGCACCCGCAACCTCACCTGCGCCACCACCGACCGCAACACCGTCACAGACTGCTGCTCCTGCGAGCTCCGCCAAACCGAAAACATAGCCGTCCTGAGACCCGCTTTAGGATGCCAGTTGCTTCAGAGCTGCAGGCAGGTCTGCGATGGAAGTGAGAAGCAGGTCCGGCTTTGAGGCGCGCAGGCGTTTCTCCGTGGGAAATGGACCGAGAACTCCGATGACGCGCACATGCGCACTCTTCGCCATTTGCACGTCTTCCGGCGAATCGCCTACGTAAACGCAGTTGGCGGGTTTCAGGCCGATGCATTGAAGGGCGAAATTTAAAGGCTCGGAGTGCGGCTTTTTATGCTCGGTATCGCCACTGCATACCCGGGCGTGAAAAGATTTGGTGAGACGAAATTCGCGGAGTTGCCGAAGGACGCGGTCGCGGTCTCCGCTAGTCACCAAGCCCAGTTTGTAGCGGCGGCCCACGGCAGTTAGGACCTTGCGAGCCCCGGGGATTAACTTAGGTCGGAATCCTGAATAATGCTTGCGCCAGGCGGTGTCTGCAGTACTCCAATGCTGCTCAGGGAGGCCTGCAGCGCGGTAGACGTTGTACCAGTTGGGAGAATAATGCTCGGCGAGCTGCTCCAAACCCCAAGTGATACCCATTTCACTGAACATTGCCAGGTAGGCGGAAGAATCGGCCTGGAAGGAGTCGAGCAAGGTGCCATCCCAGTCAAAGAGGACGCCCTTGATTTTGTTTTTCGATTGGGTTTTCGGTTCTTTTTTCGTGGTTGAGGCCATCAACCATCAACATCACAGAGCTCACCAATAAAGTCAAAGGGCACCCTGCTTCAAAGTCTTAGCGGTTCGACGAGAAGAAAGGTGACGTGCGTAGAGCTAGGTGCCGAGGAAGCGAGACGGGATGAAGTCGTCGCGGTCGAAGGAGACGTCATCGAAATTTGCTGCGATGCCGAACCACCCGGGCACGGCTGCGGGATGAATGCGCCGGACATAGGCGTTGCTGGTCATGACAACGTTGCCTTGGCCTAGAGGACGGCTTACCAGGACAATTTGGAGCTCGATGGCGGCATTCATGGGAAGTTGTCTGGGACAAAGAAAATAGACGCCGGTGGAGCTGATATCCCGAGTGACCAGGGTGATCGGAAAGTCTTCGACGATCTCGTTGATGCTGTGAAGCTTTAATGGCAGTTGGAGGCAGGCTCGCGGGTATTCGCGGTGCTCCGGGTAGACGCCGACGGCGTGAGTGGGCACGCGGATGAAGCGCCGAGGCAACTCAGGGTGCAGTAACGGCTTGCAACAGAGTGCGGGCCCGGTCGTGGCGGAAGCAGACCCTACAGATTGGGGCTGCTTTGGCGATGCCTTGAGCGAAAGTGCGAGGTTCGTAGCGATCATCTCCCCTCAGAGATGCTGCTAAGTACTTGGTCCACCGAACTTAAGAGTGGAAGAAATCCACAGGTTAGGATCGGGTCGCTAAGATGCCACCGGACGGGGTTTGAGTCAACCAGCAGAAATTTCGGGAGTTGTCCTAAACTGAAACACTTAGTAATAGTACCCGATTTGGTAGTCGAAGGCGGATAGAAGAAATTGATTGTGCGATGTTGAAATATGACGCCGCGGCCAACCAATATGGTGCTGGACGCGGGGCTGCGACACAGATATTTGTAGAGATAGACCGCTAGGAATGGCTTCCACCGCCACTGAAATTGAACGGCCTCTCACACCTCTAAAATCCTCACGAGCGGAAAAGGCACGTTGGGTGCCACTGGCTTTCGCGGCTGTTTACATCCTGTGGGGATCGACATACATCGGGATTCGGATTGCGATTGAGAGTTTTCCTCCGCTAGCGATGGCTGCGATTCGACACTCGCTGGTTGGGCTGATCCTCTACCCGATTTTGCGGATTAAGACGGGGATCAGACCGACGGCGGCGAATTGGTCGACAGCGGTGGTGACTGGTGTGTCGTTGTTGTGCATCACCAATGGGGGGCTGAGCTGGGCGGAACAACGAGTACCTTCGGGGATTGCGGCGCTGCTGGTAGCGACGATCTCGTTGTGGCTGGTAATTTTGGACTGGCTCAGGCCGCGAGGCACGCGACCGGGGCCGCGCGTGTTTGTGGGGCTGATATTAGGATTTGTGGGACTGGCGCTGTTGGTTGGTCCGGCAAAGATGGGAGGCGCGCGGCGAATTGATCTGGTGGGAGCGGGCGTGCTGCTGATCGGGGCTTTCATATGGGCAGGCGCGTCGTTGTATTCGAAGCAGCGAACTATGCCGGAATCGCCGTTGCTGGTGGTGGCGATGCAGAGCCTGGCGGGTGGTGCTGGATTGTGGGGCGCGGCGGCATTTTCAGGGGAGCTCGGCGCGCTGCATTTGAGGGCGGTTTCGGGGCGGTCGTGGATGGCGCTGATTTACCTGATTGTGTTTGGGTCAGGGATCGGGTTCACGGCGTACCTGTACATTCTTAAAAAGAGTATGCCATCGAAGGTGGCGACGTACGCGTTTGTGAATCCGGTGGTGGCGCTTTTTCTGGGTTGGTTGTTGGCTGGGGAAACGATCACGACGAGGACGGCGATTGCTGCGGCGGTGATACTTACGGCGGTGATTTTGGTGATTAGTGCGCCGCGCGCTCGCGCCGCCAAAGCGCGAGATCTCTAAACGCAAATGAATGCCAGGTTAGTGGGGCAAGGGATATCGGAGGTGTTCGAGGTAATACAGGGCGCCAAAGGCCACAACTAAAACGGCCGCTGGAAACGCCAAGGGGCGGACAGTTCGCAACGGCTGCTTCCAATCAGCAGTGGTGAGAAAAATCAAAATCGAGAGTGCTACCGCCACAATTGACAGCTGGAAGATATGCGCTGCCGCGCCTTCTTCGGGTTCGGGCGGTTGCGGCGGATAGGTGAAGCCGCTCAGAACGGTAAGCAAAGCTAAAACCGATAGGACGATTATGATTGTAGCGCTGAGGCGATTGATTTGTGGCGCGGTCATGAGGTTAGCTCCTGTGCGCCGGTTAAAACCGGCGAGGTGTAGTGAATGAAAAAGTCATACGAATGTGAAGTAGGTGCAGCGATGCTAGCTGACGTTCCAGCGGGTGAAAGCCCCGTCGGTGGAGCTTGCTCAGTTGCCACCGTAGTTATACCCGGCGGCGAGAAGGGTGACCGACTCGACGAAAGCCCGGGAGTAAAAGCCTCTGACGGCCGGGGTAAACACCCGGTCGGATCCGCCAAGGGGGCAAGCAACTCGACAGGCCGCAGCGAATAGCGAACCAGTGAAGCCGCGAAAATTCGTCCCATCGGAAGCGGATGATGGGGAACCTTGGGAGTGCCGAGCCGTTCTACTTCCGGCGAAGGCCAGCATCGTTGGCGAAGGAACTGAGTGCATGCAGCCAACGAACTCCCCGCGGTCGTAGAGGGCGGCATGTCGAGAAGGAACGAGCAGCGAAAGCACGGAACCACTCGCGGGTCGCCTAGGCGCACCAGCACAGCGAAGGCATCCCGTATAAACCGCCATGCGGCGAAAACGGGATGTGCCGGCGAGCGGGACGGATGAGGCCGATTAAGCGTTGATGGACTGGGACAATAGAACCCAGACCGGAGCGAGGGCCTCTGGGGTAGAGGAGACAACTCCTCGCATGGCAGTGTGCTACCGAACTCATTGTTCCGACACAGTGCGGGACGCAATGTGGGAAAGCGGGGCGCACGAAGGGCAGACGCAAACCTACGTGGTGTGCAGGGCATGCCAGGTGCTGGCTTAACCTGAGCGACACAAGGGAAGGCGCTACCTGAAAGGCCAACCTTCCAGCCGTACTGGGGAAAACTCGCCGTACGGAATGATAGGGGAGGTGGTGGAAACGTCGGCATCATTCGAAGCCCGCTTCCGCGCCACCACCTTACCCGACCGACCCACATCGGCCCCGAGTCATGCGGAGCCGCTCGCAAGGGCGGTGTCGAAGCGTTGACAGGGGAACGTGCGGGCCGGGTATTCAGCCGCGTAAGACAATTACTCCGGGACGCCGACGCTGTAGG
>JAUTXJ010000360.1 GCA_030838075.1 Acidobacteriaceae bacterium | reverse complement strand
CCTACCTCGGTAGCCACGGAAAATATTTTTTGGTCGCTTTCCTGTTTCACCTGAGAAAGCTCGGAGGTCAGCTTCTGATCCGAAGCCTGCTGTTCCTTGCGAATGGATTCGGAGCGGCTGCGTGCTTGTGCCAGCTCGGAGCGAGTCATACCCACTTTCTGCTCGGTGACTTCCAAATGGCCCTTAAGGTCGGCCAGTCGCGAGTTAGCCTGTTCCAGCTGCGCGGACAGCACTTTATTCTGCTCCTGCTGCTTCGACAGGTCTTGTTCCAGCCGCGTTTGTTGCGAATGCCCCACATAAGCAAGAACCGCCAACCCGGCGAAGAGCACCACGAACAATACGGCGATCCAGCGTGGCGTGCCTGGACTCTCGTAGTGATAGGTTTCCTGTGGGCTCGGTACGTTTGGAGAAATACTCATTCAGCCTCCTCAGTCAAAATACTCGGATGCGTCACCCTCAGGAAGGGTTCGCCGGTGATTATGGCCTGTACTCAGTTGCGTGTCCACGAACAGCGGCGCGGGCATGCTTTGCGCTATAAATATTATCGCACGATGCCTCGTTTACCGAATGCCGAAGCGGGCCAGCGGGCTAGAACTGAGGTCGTCAAACCACCCCGCGCAGTGAACTCGCCGCGGACAATACACCACTTGGGGCGAGCGGATTTTACAATGTCGCGCAGAATCTTATTCACGGCGTTCTCATAAAAAATTCCCAGATCGCGGTAGGCCAGCAGGTACATCTTGAGAGCCTTGAGCTCCAAACATTCTTTGGCAGGCATGTAGCGAATGGTGATGGTTCCGAAATCCGGGAGACCGGTTTTGGGGCAGACGGAAGAATACTCCGGAAAACGTGTGGTGATGATGTAGCCAGGAAACTGATTTGGCCAAGTTTCCAGCTCCGGCAGGGGGGCGTTGACACCCGCGCGAGCGTGTTCGTCAGTATAGTTGGCCATTGGGGCTCCGAATGATAGTGTAGCGGCAGGCAGTCTCTTCTTGTGAATTGTAAAATATAAAACAAAGTATCATTATTTTTGATATTTTAGATTGAATGTAATGATTTGTCCTGCTTGCCATTCTGGCGGCGGCCGGCGTTCCCGGCGCCGCAATATCATCGATTATGTCCTGGCTATAGGTGGAATTGTTCCTTGGCGCTGCCCACAGTGTGAGAAGCGCTTTCACGCGCGATCCGTAACTCTACGTAATGTGCGGTACGCGCGCTGCGGCATTTGCGGCAATCTGGAACTACAGAAGATTTCGCCCGAGTATGTGGCTGGACCGTTATCGCTGCTGGCGCGGCTCTTGGGACTGCCGGCTTTGCGCTGCGATCCTTGTAGGCATAAATTTTTTGCGCTTCGTCCAGTGCTGCGAGAATGCCCGCGGCTCAGCTCCACATCCGGCGATCAGGCTGCGTAAACTCACTTACAGCGTTTTGCTGACTGCCAGCGTGGTACTGGCATTCTCCGTGTCACTGCCCTACTATTCTGACCATGGGTCCTAGCGAGTAACTTCCCTTTAGAGATACGACTAGTGGAAGAGCGCCACTTGAGATAGATTTCGTTATGGAGGAATGAATGAACATTATTGCAGCGATCCGACAGGAAGAACGCAAGCTTGAGAAGGAACTAAACAAGCTGCGTAAAAAATTGGACGGTGTGCGAGCGGCCGGAAAGGCGCTCGGGGGCTCTGCTGGACGCGAGTTACGCACAGTAAAAAAGCGGGTGCTCTCCGAAGCTGGAAAAGCGAACATCATCAGGGCTGCCAAAAAAAGGTGGGCCAAGATTCGGGCCGAGGGAAAAACGCTGGGTGGATCTGCCAAACGTGAGGTAACCACCATGAAGAAGCGGGTCTTATCCGAGGCCGGGAAACGAAACATTGCCAGGGCTGCCAAGAAGCGCTGGGCGAAGTTTCGAACGGAAACCAAAAAAGCGGTAGCATAGAATTTCCCTAAGTTAACACTCTGAAGTTTGTTGACTCATTCTGGTGTCCGTGGAACTTTGTCCCCCACCGTATCCGATGTTAAAGTTTATGGACGCTGTGGCGATATGGTGCAAGGGTTAGCACGCGGCCCTCTCAAGGCCGAAATCCGGGTTCGAATCCCGGTATCGCTGCCAAAACCTGCGAACGACGCACGATGAGTCAGTAATAGCAGGAGTAGAAAAAGTGCGTTTTCCGCGAGACTCTCATAACCCGGGCCACTAGTAACGAACAGTCAGGAGATTATTTTGAATACTTACAGCGTCACTCTGAAATATGAAGATCGAAAGACAGGTCCGGACGGCCGCACTATCAAGATCGATGCGTCCAGTATTGGTGGCGCGATTGGGAAGGCCACTCGCGAGTTCGTGAAAAGTTTGGACCGCAAGCAGCGTTTTGATATGAACAAGGGATTGAAGATCGAGGCTTTGCGAGTCACTACAGACAAGAGTGACACTCCTAAAGAAAATCCCAACGAAGCGACAGGCGAAAAAGAGCCGAGCGAGTAGTAAGCCGCGCTGGGCAAAGCCGAATCTCGCTGATAACGGTCTATCAAGCAGTCCAACTGAAATAAATTTTGTAGGCGATCAAATAAAGAGACACGCTATCCTGGGCGGCCGACACCCAGGGCGTCCGCTACGCGATTGATATAGTTAAACCAAGACGCGATCAAAGTGATCTGCAGGATTCCGCGATCATCGAAGCCAGCTGCGCGGAGTGCTACGTGGTCTGCCGGGGTGCATTGCGTGGCATCTTTGGTTAACTTCACGACGTAATCGATCATCACGCGATCCTGTTCGCTGATTGGCGCGCTTTTGTAATCCCGTTGCAGCGCATCAACCATTTCTTTATTCAGTGTCACGCGACGCAGAAACTCTGCGTGTGACTCGATTCAATAATGGCAGCGGTTGGTGACCGACACCATGGTGGCGATCATTTCGTGTTGATGGCGAGTCAGCGGCAAATCGGGAGACATCAAGGCGCCGAACGTGCTGAAGGCATGGAAAAGAACGTCGGGCAGCAGTGTGTGCGAAGCGACGATCCCCGCTGCTTCACCCGCGCCGTCGACGGCCGCAACTGGTGCGGCGTATTCAATAGGGTAGAGTTTGCGCTGCGATTCCATCGCGTGTTTAACGCGCTCGTCTTCATCCATTCGAACAGTCTTGATCCAGGTCATAGGAGCTCCAGTGGCAACTCAGCAGTCTGCTCAAAGCTCAGCATATAAAAAAATCGGCCGGATGGCTTCGATCATCCGGCCGCGGTGCAATTGGGGGTGCTTCGCAGTCGGCCTAGTACCGACCGGGAAGCGGGGTGCCTAATAGTTGTTTTATAAGACTTCCGTGCATTGCTGGCAATAATGCAAAAACACTAGGCTAAACGTCACTTTTGCATTGCGAGTTAATTTCGAAAGTCTTGGAGCCAATGTCACCGTTTCATGACTGTTCTGGTAGAAACGTAGTGGAGAACTGGTTCTTTGGAAACAGCGTACACTAGGCCGCGGGCGCTAGGGACTGTGCTTTTGCAATCGACTAACACACAAAATATTCAAAGCAATCTGCCTGCTTCCGGTTCACCAGAATGGGCCGCTCTGCTCCAATGCGCCGCTGCCCATCCCGACTTATCGAAACTTTCCGCGTTACTCCATGAGGTCTCCTGGCCCGCTCTAATGACGTTAGCCGCAGCACACGGCGTAACTTCGCGGCTCGCCTCAGCTGTGACCCGGCTCCAAGAAAATCTCGTGTCACAGGAGTTCGCGCACAAACTTCGCCAACTTCAACGCGCGCAAGTGCTCTCCACGTTGCAGATGACCGCCGAGCTATTTCGCCTGGTTGATCAATTTCGCGACGCCGGGTTGGATATTGTGCTCGTAAAAGGTCCCAGTCTGGCTTTACGCGCTTACGGTGACACCGGGGCGCGAGAATATGGCGATCTCGACTTCCTCGTGCGCCAACAAGATATTCTTCGCGCCACCGAGCTGATGATTTCCGCTGGCTATAAGCCCGAAATCGCAGTTGAATCCCTCAGCCCCCAAAGGATTCCTGGCCAATATCTTTTCGTTCGAATCGCAGCGCCACTCCTTGTGGAGCTCCATACCGAGCGCACCATGCGTTACTTCCCTCTTGGGCTCCCGATCGAAAAATTCTTCACCCGCCGCCAATATGTGAGCGTCGATGGCCAACAGATCCCTACTCTCGCCATCGAGGATGAGTTGCTCCTGATTTGTATTCACGGCTCCAAACATCTTTGGGAGCGCTTATCACTAGTTGCCGACGTTGCCGCATTCCTGACTCGTCAAACCTCTTTGAATTGGGAGCACGCCTTTGCCACCGCGCGGGCTGTCGGCGCGGAGCGCATGTTGCATACCGGCCTGCTGCTGGCGAGTAGTTTGCTCGGCGCTGCTCTTCCGCAAAATGTACAAGCGATGCTGCAATTAGAGCGGTCAGCCACGCGGCTCGCCGCGAAAATTGCAACGTGGCTGCCATCCGCTGGGCAGACTCCGCCGGGAATATTCGCCCGCGCTCTCTATCGCGTACGCATGCGTGGGAGTCTGGTTTCAGGATTGCCTTACTTGCTTCGGCTTACTTTCTCGCCCACCCAGGAGGATTGGCCGACCGGAATGGAAAATGAACATGACGGGCGTTTCGCCGCGCTGCGAAGACCTGTTCGCCTCGCCAAGAAATATCGCGGCGGCGAGAAATCTTGATGACCACGCAATCAGCAATCTATCTGACAAAAAAAAGGCCCGGACGCAAAATATCCGGGCCTTTTCTAAGCCGCCAGTTAGATGTTCGTGCGACGCGCGATAATGTGTCTGGTCGTCGCTGCAGGTGTGGGCAGTTCCACGTTCAGAGAAATTTCGCTCTTGTTGCGTAACACGCCCAGTTTTACGGTGCGGGTTTTGTCTTTACTCTCATTGTCTTTCTCCGCGTTTTTATCCTTCTCGCGGTGCTGTGCCGCAAGCTTCTGACGCAGGTCTCCCACCGAACGAATACGCTCGCCATTCAGCGAAGTGATCACATCGCCGGCCTTTACCCCCGCCTTCTCCGCCGGCGATCCAGAATTTACGGATCGCACCAGAATCCCCTCACCGTCCGGAGTTCCAAAAAAGGATCCTAACTGTCCATTGAGGTCCTCGGCATCAATACCCAGACGCGGATGGCCAGCGTACAACATCGGGCCATCACCCTCCATCGACGGCATTCCCGGAACTTCCGCCACCTCCGGCACGTCCGGTACGTCCGGCATCTCCGGTAATTCCGGCATGCGAAACGCGAACGCACCCGGTGTACCTGGCGCCACTCTCATCATGTTGCGCCGCAATTCCTCAGACTTGCCCAACGCAACGTTGATTTTCTGCGTGTGTCCCTCTCGCCACACCGTCAGCTGCACGTTTCGTCCGGCGGGAATTTCGCGAATCATCCGGCGGAATTGCATCGCGCCT
Source organism: Acidobacteriaceae bacterium (assembly GCA_030838075.1). Taxonomy (GTDB): domain Bacteria; phylum Acidobacteriota; class Terriglobia; order Acidiferrales; family UBA7541; genus Acidiferrum. The sequence continues at coordinate 2,189 of JAUTXJ010000360.1, read as the reverse complement.
TCCACTTGCTGCCCATTAATTTCCGTGACCACATCATTTTCTCGAAGCCCGGATTTCGAAGCGGGGCTGTCAGGAGCAATCCTGCCCAGCACGACACCGCGCTCGCTTGGCAGTTTTAATTCCTTGGCGTTATCGCTGGTGACTTCCCTTGTTTCCACGCCCAGCCAGCTTCCACCTTCATCTCCGAACATTACGTTGAAATCGCGCGCCTCGGGTCCATCTATCTCCTGAGCACCAACTACGTGCGCTCGTTGAGCGGCCGTGTATGCCGGCGCCGCAATCATCGCAGCGCAGAGCGCGGCGGTGCCGCCCGCGATCGTCCATATCCCTTTATTCATAAACCTCTCCTTCGAAAAATTAACTTCTGCGAAGTTAGACGCAGCAAAAGCTAAACCGTTGACCGCAACACCACCACCCGAATCCCACCGTTTACCGTACGTAAATGAATGGGCGCGCCACCCTTGCCCAACTTTCCGTGTATCTCCCGCGGCTGCAGCGAGCTTTCAAGTGACAGCGGCAGCTCCGAAGAAAAATTTCCATTTAGGCAGCGTGCATCCAAATTTGCCTGCACGTCCGAGGGCACGGCCAGCACCAAAGAGCCGTTAGTCGTTTCGGCCGTAGCTTCGCCCTTCTCTTCCCGGCCCGAGCCGAGATGCGCAAGTTCCAGATGCACATTGCCATTGGTGGTGTGCGCGTGAACGGAACCTCCGCCTTCATACACCTCGATATTTCCATTCACGGTATGAAGATCCTCAATCACGTCCACGCCCGCGATGCGCAAGGTCCCGTTCACCGTTCCCAGATGCTCTACATGCGCGCTATGCGGCACGTGAATCACGTATTCTACGGCGACTTCCACGCCTGCGTTCTGCGGATAGCGCGTTACTACCGATACCGCGCGAGGTTTCGCGTCCACTTCAATCGATACGCGATCCAGATCCGACTCCTTACTCTTGGCGGTCTTCACCGCGTGCACTTCGATGGCATCGCGGTCCCAGCCCTCCACTTCCACCGTGCCGTTCACATTTTGTAATTCAAATGTGCCCCCCGGTTGCAGCGGGTAGCTCTGATCAAAATCCTTGCTCATCGCCAAACCGGAAGCGCCCCAGGCCGCACCCGCCACGGATAGAATTAAAGCTGCGCGCAACGCATGTCGAAGCATCGTTTTTACCCCCTTCGATTTTTACGACGGACCCGGACCCCCAACGCGAACTACAACTTGCACCCGAAACGAATCTCAATGTCGTGTACGCCGCGCGATTACGCGCGCTCATTAATTCAATTCAGCTGAAAATTAAACGTCACCGTCGAAACCACTTCCACTTGTTTCCCATTGATCCACGCCGGTTTGCCTCGCCATTGTTTGACCGCGGTGATTGCGGCTTCCGCTAGTACCGGCTCGCCCTGCACCAATTTCAATATTTCCACGCGCCCATCTTTTTGCACCCGCACCTGCAACTTCACCACCCCCTGAATTCCCACGCGCTGCGCCAGTTCCGGGTAAACCGGATGAGGCGAATACGTCAGACGGGTGCGAAAATCATCAGCATCCTCGCGCAAGCCTCCGGTTACCGCGACTTCCAGCCTGCCCATCCAACTCTCCAACCAGTCCCTTTGTGAATCTGCCTGCTGCGGTGTCTGCGGTGGTGCCGGAGAAACGGGCGGCGCTGGCTGAGCGACATCCACGACGCGCAAGCGTTCCTGCTGCTCGCGAATCCGCGATTCCCGTAGCGAGGGATCGGAATCCAGGAATTGCAGCCGAATCTTTCCCGCGGAAGTGCGCAACTTCAACGGGATGCCACCGCCATTCAGCACACCGGTGGCATGTATAGGACCCGCGCCGTTGGACTCCGAGGCTTGAAAGCTTAAATGCAACGCCGGATCGGCTTCGATGCGGTGTTCGCCGCCTTTAGCAACCAGCGCATCGATATTCGCCGCGAGGTTGCGAGGCAAAAAAACTATGATGTCGCCATTTCCGGAACTCAGCTGCGATGCCCCCGCAAGCTGTACAGTGGCGGGATGCGCGGACACATTGGCAGGCAAACTATTAGGTGCGCCGCCAGAGCCACTATCGGGCCCGCTTGATGGACTGATCCACACAGTGATGGAACCGTCCGCCGTGGCTGCCTGAACTGCCCCGGCAACGCGTGTCAGGCAAATGCTGCCGCCACTGGACTCCACTTCCATCG
>JAUTXJ010000333.1 GCA_030838075.1 Acidobacteriaceae bacterium | reverse complement strand
TTCCTCGCAAAGGTTCGGCCACGACGCCCAAAACAAAACAGTGATGCTGGCTTCTCGTACTCAACGCGGCGTACTAATTCGTCGCCGATTTGCATTTTGCGGCCGGCGGGCAAACAATCGATAGATGCCGTGGTTTAGTCGCGGCTTCAACGGAGACTTCTCATGCCCGAAGCTGTAATCGTGTCGGCGGTGCGCACGGCAGTGGGCCGTGCATATAAAGGATCGCTGCGTGCCACGCGCCCTGACGACTTGGCGGCAATAGTCATCAAGGAAGCGCTGGCGCGCGTTGCCGGCCTTGATCCCAAAGAAATTGACGACGTGATTTTGGGTTGCGCCATGCCCGAAGGCGAACAAGGCATGAACGTGGCGCGCATCGCTGCTTTACGGGCCGGTTTGCCTGTAGAAACCTCGGCGATGACCATCAACCGGTTTTGTTCTTCGGGCTTGCAGGCCATTGCGCTTGGCGCGGAGCGGATTCGTGCCGGATCTGCGCAGACAATTGTCGCCGGTGGCACGGAATCCATGTCCATGGTGCCCATGGGCGGAAATAAAATTTCGCCGAATCCCTGGCTGGTCGATCATTATCCCGATGCGTATATCAATATGGGGCTGGGCACGGAAAATATTGCGCGCAAATTTGGAATCACGCGCGAACAAGCGGATGAGTTTTCCGCGAACTCCCACAAAAAAGCGTTGGCGGCTATTGAGGCAGGAAACTTCAGAGATGAAACCGTTCCCGTGGACGTGAGCATCACAACGTTGGCGAACACGAATGGGGCCGGCGGTGGCGGCGGCACGGCTACCAAGACGGCTGCGAAGGCGGTCACACAAACTTTCCGGTTTGCTACCGACGAATTGCCGCGAGCGGATACCTCGATGGAAGCGCTTGCAAAGTTGAAGCCCGCGTTTCACGCAAAAGGAACGGTCACTGCGGGAAATAGCTCGCCGATGAGTGACGGCGCCGCGGCGACGATTATCATGTCTGACGCGCGCGCAAAAGAACTGGGGTTGAAGCCACTGGCTCGCTTTGTGGCTTACGCGACCGCTGGTTGCCCGCCCGAGGAATTTGGCATCGGGCCGGTCTTCGCGATTCCCAAAGCGCTGAAGCTTGCGGGCCTGTCTCTCGCGGACATCGACGTGATCGAGCTGAATGAAGCATTCGCCGCACAGTCGCTGTCTGTAATTCGGCAGGCTGGGTTGGATCCGGCGCGTTTAAATCCAAACGGCGGCGCCATCGCATTGGGCCATCCATTGGGATGCACTGGCGCGAAACTTACGGCCACGATCATCCGCGACCTGCAACGCCGCAAGGGCCGCTACGGCATGGTGACCATGTGCGTGGGCGGTGGAATGGGCGCGGCGGGAATTTTCGAGCTACTCTCCTGAATTTTTTGGGCCGAGTCATAACTATTTTGCTTTTCAATCGTTTCAAGAAATCTTAACCCCATCAACTGCCATTGAACTCTTGAACTTTGTACGCTGCGGTTAAACTCTTTGCCGCTTCCCGGAGAACCTCTTGAACACACTGGAATTCACGCTGCTGGTGGGCATGGGCTCGCTGCTGGCCGGCTTTCTAGGTTCGTTGACCGGGCTGGGCGGCGGTGTGGTCATCGTTCCGATGCTCACGTTGCTGTTTCACGTGGATATTCGTTACGCGATCGGCGCCGCGCTGGTTTCCGTGATCGCTACTTCTTCAGGGGCGGCAGCAGCGTACGTGAAAGAAGGCTATTCGAACGTACGCGTGGGAATGTTTCTGGAAATCGCTACAACCGTGGGAGCGCTGGTCGGTGCGGCAGTGGCGCTGCATCTTCACGTGTCGGTGATTGCCATTATTTTTGGACTTGCACTTATTTACTCCGCCTTCTCCAGCCTGCGCAAAAAATCGGAACACAAGACCGAGGTGGCGCCCGACCGAATTGCGACCTGGCTGCGCATGGATAGCAGCTATCCAACGGCCGACGGCATGACGCAATATCACGTTCGCGGAGTGCCGCTGGGATTCGGACTAATGTTTGGAGCGGGAGTGCTGTCCGGCTTACTGGGAATTGGATCGGGCGCGGTGAAAGTTTTGGCCATGGATCAAGCCATGAAGTTGCCCTTCAAAGTGTCGACCACCACCAGCAATTTCATGATTGGCGTGACGGCCGCGGCCAGCGCGGGAATTTATCTCAGCCGCGGATATATTGATCCGGGCATCGCAATGCCGGTGATGCTCGGCGTGTTGGGCGGGTCACTGGTGGGAGCACGCATCCTGGCAGGCGCCACGGTGCGAACCCTGCGACTCGTCTTCGCCGTGGTGATCGGATTTCTTGCAGTGGAAATGATTTATAACGGTTTCGCGGGGAAGATGTGAAATGACAACTCCGAACCTACACCAGGATCAGCGCATGGACCAGATCATGGCGGTTCTTTTGCGTAGCGGAGTGCTGCTCGCGGCCAGCCTGGTATTTATTGGTGGAGTGATTTACCTATCGCGGCACGATTTACCGGCTATAAATTATCGCGTCTTTCAGGGGGAACCGCAGGAGTTGCGCACCGTCGGTGGCATTCTCCATGAGGCTGCGAAATTTCACGGGCGGGGATTTATTCAATTAGGCCTGTTGGTATTAATCGCCACACCGGTGGCTCGAGTGCTTTTTTCCGTTTTTGCGTTTATATACGAACGAGATTGGACCTACGTGGCCATCACCATGATTGTGCTGGCCCTGCTGTGCTACAGCCTATTTGGCGGCGGAGGGCTGTAGCTATCTGCCCGGGTGTTTGACAGGCTGTTGCGTGTACTCTAACGGCGTCATTCGCTAGTCCCCCGACATTCTGTAAAAATGAGATAATTGAGCTGAGCACAGCCGGTACCTAACGAGGAGCCCCTGACCATGGCCACCGCAACCACCACACCACAAGGAACCAAAGGCGGCAGCTTTTTACTGGAATCGCCGCGGCCCGAGGATGTATTCACTCCCGCGGACCTGAACGACGATCAAAGACTGATCGGGCAATCCGCGGAAGAATTTGTCATCAAGGAAGTAATGCCACATGTGAAGAATCTGGAAGCCAAGAAACCTGGCTTGCTGCCGGAACTGGTTAAAAAGGCTGGTGAGCTTGGGCTCTTGAGCGGCGGAATCCCGGAACAATACGGCGGGGCGGGACTCGACAAGGTCGCCACCACCGTTCTCACCGAAAAACTTTCCATCTACGGTGGTTTCGCCGTAACGCATGGCGCGCATGCCGGCATCGGCACCCTGCCCATCGTGTACTTCGGAACTGAAGAGCAAAAGAAAAAATATCTTCCTAAACTGGCGACCGGCGAATGGATCGGAGCTTATTGTCTTTCCGAACCGCAGGCAGGTTCTGACGCGCAGAATTCCTTGACGCGCGCGGAACTAACGCCCGATGGCAAGCACTACATTTTGAACGGCCAGAAAATGTGGATCACCAACGGTGGTTTCGCGGACATTTATATTGTGTTTGCCAAGATTGGCGGCGAAAAGTTGAGCGCGTTCATCGTGGAGCGCACCTTCCCCGGAATTAAACCTGGAAACGAAGAGCACAAGATGGGCATCCACGGCAGTTCCACCACGCCGGTGTTCCTCGAAAACTGTAAGGTTCCCAAAGAAAATCTTTTGCACGAGGCCGGCCGTGGCCACATCGTGGCATTTAATATTCTCAACTCCGGGCGCTTCACTCTGGGCGCTTCCGCGGTGGGCGGCTCGAAGTACGTACTGGCAACCGCCGCGAAATACGCCAAGGAGCGCAAAGCGTTCGGCAAAGCTATCGGCGACTTTGGGCTGATGCGTGAAAAGCTGGCTGAAATGGCTATTCAGCTTTTTGCAGTGGAGTCGATGATTTATCGCTCCGCCGGAAACATGGAAGCGGCCATGGCCTCGGCGTCGAATAACGGCTCAGAAAATGCCAGCGAGAAAATCCAGAACACCATGATGGTCCTGGAGGAATACGCCATCGAAAGCTCCATCGCCAAGGTTTATGGCAGCGAGATGCTCGATTTCGTGGTCGATGAAGCGGTGCAGATTTTTGGCGGCTACGGTTTTCACGAAGACTATCCAGTTTGCCGCGCGTACCGCGATTCGCGCATCAATCGCATTTTTGAAGGCACCAACGAAATCAACCGCATGCTGATCATCCAGATGCTGATGAAGCGCGCCATGGGCGGGCAGTTGGCGCTGATACCGGCGGCCATGAAACTGGCGGACGAAATTCTTGCCGGACCATCGTTCGAGGAAACG
>JAUTXJ010000327.1 GCA_030838075.1 Acidobacteriaceae bacterium | reverse complement strand
CGCAATAGCGCCTTTAAAAAAGATAAGGACTATCACCTCTCCGCCGATCTCACCGGCCAGGCCAACCATCTGGGCGTAACCATTCAAGCCGACATCATCAAGCAAAAGCTGCCCGAAAATAATGGCGGCTACGCGGCGCTGAACATGGGCGATTCCAGTTACGGGAAATTTGATAAGCGCATCTACACCGAACTGTCGAGCGATCATCCCATCGATCTCTGCCGCTACCAGGTCGCTAACTGTTTCATGGGCCGGTCAGGACTCATAAATAGTGGCGGGGCTTCGGGCGCAAATGACTTCGAAGAAGCGGTGACTACCGCGGTCATCAATAAGCGTGCAGGTGGCACCGGCCTCATTTCCGGCCGAAAAGCGTTCCAGCGCCCGATGAAAGAGGGCGTGCAATTGTTGAATGCTATCCAGGACGTTTATCTGAGTTCTGAAGTCACCGTCGCCTAAGGAATTTGCGCTGGTACGTATCATTTATTGAAAAATAATTGATCGTTCGGTTGCGCCGATCATCAAACGTTTTGCACCGCCGGAGAAATTACTCCGCGGCGATTTGTTTTCGACAGTTGTGCTTGCCACATATCCGGAGATGAAATGTCCAATCGCCTGCAAGGCAAAGTCGTAGCTATCACCGGAGGCAATCAAGGCATTGGACTAGGCATCGCGCAGCGTTTTGTCCAGGAGGGCGCAGCCGTTTCCATCTGTTATCTCTCCGACAAGCCCGGCACGGAAAAAGTCGTTGAGGGTCTCCGCGCCAACGGCGCTAAAGCCATCGCTGTGCAAGCGGATGTCTCCAAACTCGCGGACGGCCAGCGCTTTGTCGAAGAAACTGCGCGCCAGCTTGGCGAAATCGATGTGCTCATCAACAATGCTGGCGTAGAGAAGCGCGCCGAATTCTGGGAAGTTACGGAAGCCGATTACGATTTCGTTTTGAACGTAAATCTAAAAGGTTTGTTCTTCATCACCCAAGCCTTCGTAAAACATCAGATGAAGGCCAAGGCTGGCGGCAAAATCATTAACCTAAGCTCCGTTCACGAAGAGCTGCCATTCCCTCACTTTGCCACCTACTGCGCCAGCAAAGGCGGAGTCAAAATGTTAACGCGCGACCTTTCTATTGAGCTGGCTCCGCTGGGCATCACCATAAATTCCATTGCGCCAGGCGCGATCGAAACGCCGATCAACAAGGCGCTGTTGAATGACCCGGTAAAGCTGAAGGCTTTACTCGAAAATATTCCTCTCAAGCGCCTCGGAGAGCCGAGCGACGTAGCCTCCGTCGCGGTTTTTCTGGCCTCCGACGAATCCAGCTATATCACCGGCACTACAATTTTCGTTGATGGCGGCCTGCTCTGGAATTATCAGGAGCAGTGACCCTCGCGAGGACCGCATGACCACTCCAAATCCTCAAAAACCGGTACGCCTGGTTATCGCTGATGTCGACGGCACACTGGTGACGCAAGAAAAAATCCTGACGCAGCGCGCCGTTCAATCCGTTATGGCCTTGCGTGCTGCAGGCATCAAGTTTGCCGTCACCAGCGGTCGCCCCCCGCGGGGCATGGCCATGCTGATTGATCCGCTCAAAATTGATGAACCGCTGGCCGCTTTCAATGGCGGGGTCATTATCAAGCCCGATCTGACCACCATCGTGCGCGAGAATTTTTTGCCGCGCACCATGGTGGAAAAAGTCATCCAAATTATTCTCGACCATAAACTGGACGTCTGGATTTATACCGGGCGCGACTGGTATGTACGCGACATGAACGCCCCGCACGTGGCACGCGAACAGTGGACGGTAAAATTCGCGCCTGTGGTGGTAAAGAGTTTTGATGGCCTCCTGGAAAACGTTGCCAAAGTTGTCGGCGTCAGTGACGATCTCGAAGCCGTGCAACGCTGCGAGAAAGACACCCAGGAAGCCTGCGGCGATCAAGCCTCGGCTGCGCGTTCTCAGCCGTACTACCTGGACGTAACGCATCCCAAAGCGAATAAAGGCGAAGTAGTGCTGGCGATGTCCGAACTTTTAAATATCCCCGTCGATCAAATCGCGACTATCGGCGACATGCCCAACGATGTGTTGATGTTTCGCAAAAGTGGCATCAGCATCGCCATGGGCAATGCCAGCCCGGAAGTCCAGAAATCCGCGACTTACGTCACCGCCTCCAATGAACAGGAAGGTTTTGCCGAAGCCATGGAAAAATTCGTACTGCAAAAACGTGCTGCTAGTTAAGCACGCGCGAGTTTCGCGCCCTTGGCGGCTTGCAGAAGATTTCTGACATTTTCACCGATATTCCCGCTACCAAAAACGGCGTTCCCCGCTACCAGAAGCTCCGCTCCCGCGCGCACCACGTCCGCAACCGTATCCAGCGCGATGCCGCCGTCGACTTCGATTCTGAAATTCAGTCCAAGTTTTGCGCGAGTATTCGCCAGTAACTCTATCTTGCGAAGCGCTCCCCGAATAAATTTCTGCCCGCCAAAACCCGGATTCACAGACATCACCAGCACATGGTGAACAATATCCAACACTTCATCCAGCATCTCTACCGGCGTGGCTGGATTTATGACCACTCCCGGTTGGCAACCGTGCGACTCGATGAGATGCAGCGTGCGGTCCAGATGCACGCAAGCTTCCTGGTGCACCGATATCCAGGTCGCTCCTGCTTCCGCGAAAGCTGGAATCAACTCGTCCGGATATTCAATCATCAAGTGGCAATCGAAAATTACGTCCGGAAGCGCCCCGCGCAGCGACTTCACAACCGGCGGCCCAATCGTAATATTCGGCACAAAATGGCCGTCCATCACGTCGACGTGCAGCAACGTGCCGCCCGCATCCAGCGCAGCCTTCGCATCCACAGCAAGCTGCGCGAAATTCGCGGACAATATCGACGGGGCTAACTCAATCTTAGGCAACGCGGCGCTCCTGCAGCACTTCTCCAAAGATTATACGCAACTCTACCAAGCTATCGTGCAACGCGTTCTGCTACTCTCTTGCGCCATCTCCAAAACGCGCATCACGTCCAAGGCATGTGCGGGAGTTACCGCCAGCGTCGCACGGCCCAGAATTGCGTCTCGCACGTTGGCGTAGTAATCGCGATAATCGCTCGTCGCAGATGGGACGCTCCGTTTCGTAACTACACCATTCTCCACGGTGTTAAGCACGCCCCAATCTTCCTCAGGCTCGCCACCCCACGGGCCGGTTTCGGGAACATATCCGCGCCGCAAATTTATTTCTTGTGGATCGAAGGTCTGCTTAATAAACGCTCCGCGCGTACCATGCAACACAAATCTCGGGCGCGGCGCCACCGCCAGCATCGTCGAACGCAACACCGCACGCATGCCACCAGGATAGTGCAGCATCACATCGAACGAATCATCTACCACCGCGACGGTGCGTTCCATCCGGATATCCGCGGTTACCGCTTCGGGCAGCCCGAAGAACACCAACGCGTGATCGATCAAATGCGGCGCGATGTCGAACAAGATCCCACTGCCCGGGCCAACGCGTTCGCGCCACGCTCCAGGCTTCAAATCAGGCCGAAAACGATCGTAATTTGTTTCGAAGCGAACAATTCGCCCCAACGTGCCGTCCGCAACAATCTGTCTAATGGCTTGAAAATCTCCGTCGTATCGACGGTTTTGATAGACAGTAATCAGTGTTCCACGTTTCTTCGCCAGCTCGACTAATCCTTCGGCTTCTTTCAATGTCGTGGCGAATGGTTTGTCCACCACTACGTCGCGCCCAGCCTCCAGGCATTGCCGCGCAATCGGCGCATGAGTCTCGTTCGGCGTAGCGATGACCACAAGTCGAAGGTCGCGAATATCCAGAAGTTCCTCGAGGCTACGCACTACTCGAACGTCCGGATACTTTTCAGCCGCTTCGTTTCCATTCCGTTGCAGAATCGCCGCTAAACGCAACCCTGGAGTGGCGCGAATCACCTGGGCATGGAAAGCGCGGCCCGCTAAACCAAACCCGATCAAACCCACGTCAATCATCGAGTTCATCCCGAGGCAAATTTTACTTCAGCAACTTTGAATTCTCGCCAGTGTCCTATCCAGGCCGAATCAAGATTTGTCTCATTGCCCGCAACCTTGACCTTCGCGCAAAATGACAGCGCACATGCGACCGGCCTCGATTGCCAATGAAGCTCGCCATCTCAAGTTTGTCCACGGAGCGCTATTCGCCGGCTTCGTAATCAGCGGCATGACCGCCACAATCCTCGGACCCAGCCTCCCAACTTTTATAGCGCGATGGGGTCTTGACGATACCCAAGCGGGCTTATTCTTTACCACACAATTCATGGGTTCGCTCTTGGGCGTATTGCTCTCCAGCGCGATTCTTTCCGTGCGCGGCTATAGAGACGCGCTGGTGCTGGGTTTTTTCCTGATGGCCGCGGGCGTTACCGGGCTCAACGGTGCCAGTCAATACGTCGCGCTGATGGCCACCGCATTGTATGGCTTTGGCTTCGGGATAGTTATTCCCGCAACAAATCTTTGTATCGCCGAAATTTCCGGGCCACGCCGTGCTGCCGCGCTGAATCTAGTGAATATGGCTTGGGGGATCGGTGCCATCGCATGTCCTCTTCTCTTGTTGGCTGGCCTCAGAGCAAATCGCTTCAATGCGGTTTTGCTTTCCATAGCTGCCAGCGCGCTGCTGCTGAGTATTTTCTTTGCCGTGATGAAATTCGAGAACCTGCCGGCAAAGTCTGCCGGAGAGGCAATCGCCCAAGAAAAACGCGCTCAAGCGCATCCCGTACACGTGCCTGTAGCGTTAGCTTTGCTGTTTTATTTATATATCGGCACGGAGAACGGCGTCTCGGGTTGGGCGGCCGAGCAGGCGCACCGAGTTGGCACGGGGAATTCGTCCACCGTTATACCGATGTTTTTCTGGGCGGGCCTATTATCCGGTCGCGCGATCTCCGTTTTGATTCTCGCAAGAATCAAAGAAAACTGGCTCGTACTCACTGGCTTGGTGCTGTCAGCCCTTGGAACAGCGTGCCTTATTCTCGCTGCTACGCGCGCGCAGGTAATTCTGGGCGTGGTGCTGGCTGGCTTTGGCCTCGCCAGCATTTATCCCATTTTCATTTCGTGGCTTTCCAAATGGTATGGCGAACGCGCGCGTCGGCTGGGTGGAGTGATGTTTTCGATGGCGGCGGTGGGTGGTGCGACAATGCCCTGGCTGGTGGGATTTATTTCGCAACACGCGAATAGTTTGCGAGTGGGTTTGCTGGTCCCCCTCTGTGGCTGCGCCGCTATGATCGTGCTCGTCGCCGTATTGCGCCGCCGCATCCTCGCCTGAGGTATTCTTTCTCGGTGCAGCCCGTGCAGAAGCTCTCCTCCCAGCGCTCGCCGACTACCGGCCTGCTTTTCGGCTTGATCATTACACTGGTCGCCGTGCTGGCCTACGCCTCTTACATTACCGTGCAGCTCTCAGGTTTGCGCCGGCTGCAGAGCGACATGGTCGACCGCAATCGCAAAGATTCGCTGCAGCTTCTGCGCATTCAAAATGATTTGAATTCCATCGCGCTGGCCATGCGCGACATGCTTGACGCCGCCGAGCCTTATCCTCTCACCGCATGGTCCGCACAATTTGATCGCATTCATACCGATCTGGATGCCGCACTGAAACTCGAAGAAAAATTTGCCGGCGCCAACCGCACACCTGAGCAGCGTCTTTATCTCGATCAGTCGCTTGCGCAATTCTGGGACGCGGTGAACCGCATGTTTGCTTTAGCCACTGCTGCCCAAGAAGCTGAAGCACGCGAGCAAATCCGCCTGACGCTTCAGGCCCGCCAGCAAGCCTTGAGTACCGCCGTATCGCGCCTGCTGGTGGAAAATAACGAAGGCGAGGAACAAGCCGCTGCACGCATCGCGCACATCTACGACAGCGTGCAACGCCAGCTGTATCTTTTTCTTGCCGCCACGCTGATTGCCATCGTGCTCACCAGCCTTTACCTCATCCGCGCCAACCGGCAGATTTTCGCGCGGCTCGCCGAACTCTCGGAGCAGCGTAGCGATCTCGCTCAGAAATTAATTTCCACGCAGGAATCCACGCTGCGCCACATCTCCCGAGAATTGCACGACGAGTTTGGACAAGTCCTCACCGCCATCGGCGCCATGCTGGGTCGCGCCGGAAATCAGGCCCCCGAGGGTTCGGCGCTTCGCGCGGATCTTCAGGAAGTGCGGGAAATTGCGCAATCCACGCTGGATAATATTCGGAGCCTTTCACAGGCGCTGCACCCCGTTTTGCTCGAAGAAGCCGGGCTCGAGAGCACCCTGGACTGGTATATTCCTACAGTGGAGCGCCAAACCGGCATTCGTTTGCACTATGAAAAATCCGGCCAGTCGTTTCCTGTAGATACCAGCGTTGGCGTTCATCTTTATCGCATCGTTCAGGAAGCGCTGAACAACGTGAGCCGTCACGCCGGTGTTACCGAAGCGTGGGTTCGGCTTAAATTTCTGCCGCATGCTCTTGAACTGGAAGTGCAAGACCACGGCAAAGGATTCGTCAGCGCGAACACGCCAAATGGAGATACTCCTCGGGGCATCGGATTAGTGGGCATGCGTGAGCGCGCCGAACTAATCGGTGCAACTCTGGAAATCTCGCATCCTACGCAGGGAGGAACATTGCTTCGTCTGAAAATTCCCCAGGATAAACTTCAAACACATGCCGCGTAAAATTACCGTTTTGCTGGTCGACGATCATGCCCTCGTGCGACGCGGTTTTCGCCGCATGCTGGAAGATGATCCAGAAATCTCCGTCGTCGCCGAAGCGAGTGACGGCCCCGAAGCCGTTCGAATCGCGCTCGAATTGCGTCCACAGGTAATCGTAATGGACTGCGCCCTTCCCGAATTCAATGGCATCGAAGCCACGCGGCGTATTCGCAAGGAATTTCCTGCGGTGGAAATTTTAATGTTGAGCATGCACTCCGAAGACACCCTGGTTCGCCAGGCGCTCGATGCTGGCGCGCGCGGATATGTTTTAAAAAATGCCATGGAACTCGACCTCGTGAACGCGGTGAAGACTATCGCGCTAGGCAAAGCTGTTTTGGATCCGCAGGTTTCCAAACCGGCGTCGCTCAAGGGTGAACGCGGCTCTGGCCTCACTACCCGCGAACTGGAAATTCTTCAGCACATCGTGGCGGGAAAATCCAACAAGGAAATTGCCGTTGTTTTGAATCTCAGCTCCAACACCGTCGCCGTCCATCGCGCCAATATCATGGACGCCCTGGGCATTCACAAAACCGCTGAACTGGTGGTCTACGCCATTCGCAACGGGCTGGCCAACCTTCCATGAAACTTGGCAATGATGCGTGGACTTCCACCAGGCGTGGGCTTCCATGAAGCGCCGCCAGTTCGTTGCCGCGGTTGGCGGCTTGGCTCTTAACGCCGCCTTCGCACCGCGCAATCTTTTTGGCGCGCCGCCTGCCTCGCTGGGGTTTAGCTTTTCCGACGTCACCGCCGCGGCAGGAATTCAGTTTCAGCACAATAGCGGCGCCTTCGGCGGAAAATTTTTACCTGAAACCTTAGGCTCTGGTTGCGCATTTCTCGACTACGACAATGACGGCTGGCAAGACGTTCTGCTGGTCAATGGCATGGATTGGCCCGGTCACAAGCGCCAGAAATCAACTCTGCATTTGTACCGCAACAATCGCAACGGATCTTTCACTGACGTTACTCGAGCCGCCGGCCTCGATATCGAAATGTATGGAATGGGCGTGGCCGTCGGCGATTACAATAACGACGGCTTCCCCGACATTTTTATAAGTTGTGTCGGACAGAGTCATCTCTTCCGCAACAATGGCGACGGCAAATTCACGGACGTCACTCGCGCGGCCGGATTTCTCAGCCACGAAGGTTTCAGCACCTCCGCCTTGTGGATCGATTACGACCGCGATGGTTTGCTGGACTTATTTGTATGCAACTATGTGCGCTGGTCGCCAGAGCACGATGTGTTTTGCAGCCTCGATGGCACGCATAAATCCTATTGCACTCCGGAAGCGTATCGCGGCAACACCTGCTGGCTCTTTCACAATCGTGGCGACGGCACTTTCGAAGACGTCACCGCCACGAGTGGAATATTTGATAGCAGCTCCAAATCACTCGGCGTAGCCATGTTTGATTACGACCAGGACGGCTGGCCCGACCTGCTGGTGGCCAACGATACCCAGCCGAATAAGCTTTACCGTAATTTGCGCAATGGAAAATTTAAAGACGTCGCCGTGGAAGCCGGACTGGCATTCAGCACCGAAGGCAAAGCTCGCGCTGGAATGGGCGTGGATACTGGCGATTTCAACAATTCCGGCCGGCCCGGCGTGGCCATCACAAATTTTGATAACGAAATGATCGGTTTGTACCGCGCTGTCTCGGCCACCGCTTACGATGACATCTCCCAAGCGAGCGGCATTGGCGGCCCATCTAAAAACACGTTGGGCTTCGGCTGCGCGTTCCTGGACGTGAATCTCGACGGGTTCCTCGATCTCGCGGTAGCCAACGGCCACATCGACGAAACGGTGCGCAACATTCGCGGCAACGTGGGCTACGCACAGCCTCCGCAGTTGTTTCTCAACGCCGGCAATGGGAAATTTCGAGATGTCGCCGCCGAAGTTGACGGCGGATTCGAGAAATCAAAAGTGGGACGTGGCTTAGCCTACGGCGATTTTGACGGCGATGGCGACGTAGACATCCTCATGACCACCAACAACGGCCCCGCGTATCTGTTTCGCAACGATCAATCCTCGGGCAATCGCAGCATCCGATTTCGCCTCATCGGCACGAAATCAAATCGCGACGCCATCGGCGCTTGCGTGCGCATTTTCTACAACGGGCAAACTCAATCGCGTCTGGTTCACGGCGGCTCCAGCTATCTTTCACAGTCGGAGTTGCCAGTCACCTTCGGTCTCGCCCAACGCGACAGAATCGATCGCGTCACCATCGATTGGCCCAGCGGCAGAAACGAAGAATTCAAAGACCTCGCCGCAGGCCGCTACCAATGCACCGAATCCAAAGGCATCAAACCTATGCCCCAATAAGCGGCTTCAGCTATCCACGTATTGCGCTTCGCAACAGCCATTGAAAAGAGCAAATAAAAAGGCCGGTTCCGTTGCGCGGAACCGGCCAAGTAAAACAACGAGCTATCAATTCTTCTTTTTGCGGATATTTACTTTGGTATCGATACCAGGCTGAATTTGCTGCAGAGCTTCGAGACCAAGCTTGGCCTGCGCTCCATAACTGTTGGGCCCGCCATTGGGGTCAAGCTCCACGGCCTTTTGATAGGCTTCGACGGTTCCTGGCTGAATGATGAACTCTAGCTTGTCGCCGTTTTTCTTGGTCTCCATCGAGCCCACCAGCGCAGCGCCCAGCAAATACCAAACCTGGGGATTTTTTGGATCGAGCTCGCTGGCTTTCTTCAAAGGCTCGACCGCTTCCTTCAGACGTCCGGCATTATATAAGCTGATACCAAAGTTGCGCCATGCAGTAGCGGCATTGGGAGGGTCGAGTTCCGCGCTCTTGGTGTAGGAAGCGCGCGCGTCGTCAACCTTGCCGCTTCGCGCCTGCACATTTCCGAGGGTGTTGTAATAGCCGGAGACGTCCGGCTTGGCGGCGATAGCCTGTTGATACG
>JAUTXJ010000318.1 GCA_030838075.1 Acidobacteriaceae bacterium | reverse complement strand
GAAAACTGACGTAGTACTAAATCTATTATTAGATTGATCCTCGCCGCCGACCGATGCCTCACTGTGTTTAACGCGCGACTTCCTAAAGAATTAATCCAGTTCTTCGTGAGCCCAGATGCGCTCGGCGTCGCTAGTGGCCGCGAATCCAGGATCCGTTACAACCGTATGGATGTGATTGCCGGATTGGCTTACTATGATCGCAAAGTGGAGCGTCCGTTGGTCTGTACTAATCTGAGTCATGGTTCCCGTGCAATCCGAGTTCACTGTGTAAGCGCCCGTGCTGGGACTCCAGACCAAAGGAATGTTGCCGTTTATCGCGACTGCGGACACCTGGGTCAGCTCGCCGTCGCCGTCGAACGTCGTTTTGGCAATGCCATCAACGAGGACCGGCCCGCCGGGCGTCAAAATTTCGCCGTGAATAGTAAATGCGTACGTTCCTTTAATGGTGGAAGCTGCACACTCCCTCGCCCGAGCCTGTACCTCTGACGACGCTGCTAAAGCCATCACCACTAGAATAAGACAGATGCGGAATTTCATGTTGCCTCCAAAGTTTGTGGGTGGCCTTTAGCCTTACCCGGATTCGAGCCCGCATGCTGCTACTTGGTCGTGCAGCAAACAATGGAGAGCGCCTGTAGATTGTCTGTAGGATTCGTGACCAAGCGCTGAGCCCGAAAGGTACAATAAGCGTAAGGTTGCGTTAGACGGGGTTTCCATGCCTTCAGAGATAGTCCAACTGGGACCATTCGTCCTGGATGTAAGCCGCTACGAACTAACTTGCGGCGGAAAGCCGGTGCGCATGGAGCGCATCCCCATGGATCTGTTGATCCTCCTGGTCCGCGAGAAGGGGCGATTGGTCGGCCGCGAGGAGATTATCGAACGCCTCTGGGGCAAAGACGTTCACTTCGACACCGATAACGGCATTAACACCGCTATCCGAAAGATCCGACGCGCTCTGGGCGAAGACCCGGAAAAACCGCAGTACATCGAGACAGTGCAGGGCAAAGGTTACCGCTCAAAGATTCCAGTCGATGGGGCGATCAGTCTTGACGACAAAAGTCCTGCATCAAACGTGTACGTTTCCTCTACTCCAAGCGGAATCCGACACGTAGTGTCAGCCCGAACTACCAGGAATGTCGTTTTAGTGGGAACAGTGGTGTGGGCTCTTGCGCTGTCTTTTCTGTATTACCGCCATTCGCTCAGAAGCAAAACCGTTCAGCCGGCGGTAACGCCTGCCGTCACGAACGTTGGCGAAAAATATACGCCCAGTCTTTCTCCAGATGGCCAGCATTTGGCCTTTGTTTGGAATGGCGGGGCTGGCCCTCATTTCAACCTGTATGTGAAAGTCGTTGGCACGGAGGAATCGCTACGACTGACCAACCAACCGTCGCTCGACTTTGATCCGGTTTGGTCCCCAGATGGGCGTTACATCGCATTCTGTCGCATTTTAAAAAACGCAACAGGCGTTTACATTGTTCCGGCATCGGGTGGCGCTGAATTCAGAGTGCGGAACACTCTTTGGGACGATCAAGAGTTCGACGAAGTCTTTCGCTTCGGGCGCCTCTCGTGGTCACCGGATGGGAAGTTACTGGCGTATTCTGACCGCGCAACCCGTCACGAACCCGCTTCTATTTTTCTACTCTCGCTCGATTCACGAGAAGTTCGCAGGCTCACGTCGGCACAGCGTTCGCGAGGGGATTTCAGCCCAGAATTCTCCCCGGATGGTCAAACATTGGCCTTCGGCAGAGATTCGCTAGGAGTCCAGTCGATCTATGCGATCCCAGTTTCCGGAGGAGTGGAACAACGGCTTACTTCGGACACTGCACAGAAATGGGGGCTGGCATGGACTCCTGACGGTCGCGAAATAGTTTTCGCGAATGTTGGTTGGCTTTGGAAGGTCTCTCGTCGAGGGGGCAAGCCAGAAAAACTGGAGTTTGGTCAAGACGGATTTCAACCTTCGATTAGCGGGAACCGCTTGGTTTATGTGCATCTCAAATTCAATAACAACATCTGGAGGAGGGGCCTTAATTCATTTGCGGCCAGCTCTCCGGATAAGTTCATAAGCTCCACGAGAATGGAAAGTGGTCCGCAATTCTCGCCAGATGGAAGTAAGGTTGCCTTCGAATCTACCCGCAGCGGCGGTTATGAAGTCTGGCTGTGCCGGAGTGATGGAAGTGGCCTCATGCAGTTAACCCACTTCAACCCTTCTGTGACTGGAACTCCACGTTGGTCGCCCGATGGACAGCAGATTGTCTTCGATTCTCGCCCAGCTGGGAATTCAGACATTTTTGTCATCGATGTTCAGGGCGGCCCGCCCCGCAAGCTTACCAGTGAGCCTTCGAACGAAGGCGTACCAAGTTGGTCGCGAGACGGCCGTTGGATATATTTCGCATCAGATCGCAGCGGTAATTGGGAAGTCTGGAAAATGCCTTCGACAGGTGGGTCTGCTGTACAGGTAACACGTCACGGTGGATTTGCAGGTTTCGAATCGCCCGACGGTAGATTCTTGTACTACGCAAAAGGCCTGATTGTTCCCGGATTATGGCGCATTCCCACCGACGGCGGCGACGAGGTTGAGCTCATAAGTTCTTTGGAAGCGGGTCACTGGGGTTATTGGGCAGTGGTGGAAAACGGGATTTATTACCTCGATACGACTACGAAACCCGGAATCGCGTTCTTCAACATCGGCACCCGGCGCAGTACGCGAGTGTTCGACCTGGAGAACCGTCCGGCCAGGCAAGCACCGGGATTGGCGGTCTCTCCGGACAACAAGACAATCCTTTACACACAATGGGATGCGTCAGATAGCGACATTGTTCTGGTGGAGAACTTCCGATAAACATTCCTCACAGTTTGAGCAATCGGAAATCAGCCGATTAGTAGATTTATTATGCATCATTGGCCCGAATTCGAACTTTGAATTTCCAGGCTATTGCATCTCTGCAATACTGTGGCATTATCAGCGCATGGGAAATAAAGACTCAGGAAGACGCGAAAAAAAGAAGCCGAAGAAGCAAACTCCGAAACCGACGGCTGCCCCGACTGCCAATGTGGTACGGCAAGCTCCGACCCGCCCGTAACACCCAGGCTATAACTGACCCTAAGGAATTGGCGAACGCTTAGGCGATCTGGTCCGCATAGTGCCGTGACAAGACCCGTTTCGCCTGGCTCAACGAGCTTGTCTCGTTGCGTTTGCGCGGAGCTGTAGAAGCTGTTTGTGGTGATGGCGTCCATGCACCACGTGAAGCTTTCTCCACTGTGGCGCGGTCAACGGGCCCAGGATGGGATGGTCGAGGACGCGGACCCGGCCTCCGAAGCACGCTTCGCATTGGGCGATGAGGGCGTCCATGGCGGTAATCTTGGCCCCAAACTCTTCGCGAACCTCCTCTGGCGGCAACCCTTTCGGCATCGTCACTGTGGGCGCCTTGACTCCGCCGGGCATGTGACCGAATCCCACGACAACCAAGGCTTTGACGCGGTCACGCGCAGAGGGCCGTGAACCCAGCGGCTTACCGGCGGCCATTACTCTCTCGAAACCCTTAATCGTTCCGGTATAGGTGAGGTAGAGGTGTTCCAGCACCTCGGCGGCGCACCATTTGCCCGGGAGATGCCAGCTCCATTGCTGGCTGGACATGCCTTCGACGGCCGACTCCAGAGATTGCTTCAGTTTGGCCAGGCGAGGGTCCATGACGTTATTTATCGCTTTAGGGGCCTCAGGGCGAACTTAGGCCCTCCCACGGCCGCTCCCGATGATGCCACCTATCCATACCCTAATCCACCTACGCGCTCCCGGCGCCTTGGTAAAAATTGGGAGCAGGACTGCTTTTTTACCCTGTGGAATCCTTTACATTGTTATAACCAAAAGGCTTACGGATGGCGCGCGGGTTGCACCACTAAAGGCCGGTGGGGGAAGTGAACCGAGGATCCCTTTAGGGGATTGAGGGCTGGGCCGGTTCACATTCCCCCCTATTTTTTTCCCGCCGCTGCAAATACCCCAAAAATCGCGAAAAACCTTCAGTCTGCTACCGGCTAGGACGTTAACATTTGTGGTACTGAAGTGGTGGCGCCGACGTCGCGGGCGCGAGTGACATAATCGCTGAGGGTAAGCGCCAGCATAATAGCCAGCCAAAATACGGCGGCGATGATTACCATGTGAGTGCGGCCGGGGCTGTAGCGCGCGTGCATGAAGAACAGCACCACCAAGGTGGCTTTCAGCGTGGCGATCGCCAGCGCGATTACAATATTGAATGGTCCCAGGTTTACGTAGGCAGCGCCAACGGTGGCGGCGGTCAAAACCATCAACGAAAGAAAAATGCCTACATAAACTTTAGGCGGAACAATGTGGTCGGACACGTCGCTCTCCAATGACTCCTGGGGCTCCCAGCGACTGCTACTGGTGCCGGTCGATCAAATACAACAACGGGAACAAATAAATCCAAACGATATCCACGAAGTGCCAGTACAAGCCGATCATTTCCACCGGTGTGTTGTAAGTGGGCGTGAAGCGGCCAAGCATCGATTGCCGGATGAGCCATAGCAGCATTCCGGCGCCAACGATCATGTGCAAGGCGTGCAACCCGGTCATTCCAAAATACAGAGAGAAATAAAGTTGGGCGTGGGCGTTCAGGTCAGGGTCTTTTGCGAAGGCCTTGCTTAGCTCCTCTTTCTCGGCTTCGATTTCCTTGGGATCGTCGTTGGGCGCGGGATGCTGTGCGCGATAGTCGATTTGAAAGTGATAGCCGGGAACCAGGTGGTGATCGAATTTCTGTTTGTACTCGATGACTTTGACGCCTAGAAACGCGGTGCCGAGGATCAGAGTGGCTACGAGAAACGAGGTGGTGGCTTTTCGTTTGCCGACGTGGGAAGCCCAGACGGACATGGCCATGGTCAAACTGCTGAGAATCAGGATGACGGTGTTGAGGCCGCCGAGCTTGAGGTCCAGGGTGTTGCTGCCAACGCCAAAAGCTGTGCCGTAATAGTGGCGATTGAGGGTGTAGGTCATGAACAAGCCGCCGAAGAATAAAACTTCGGTGGACAGGAATACCCACATACCCAGGGCAGCGGATTCCTTTTGCTGCTCCAGCGTTTCGAATTGTCCGTACAGTTCGCCGGTGCGATGCACGCGGTCTCCTTGTTATAGAACTTGCCTGCGATGTATGCGCATCAACACCAGCCGGCAAAAAATCTAAAAGCGGTTAATCGTCTCCGTGAGCCGGGGCTGGCAACTTCCCGGCTACGATGTGATCCAGTTCGAGGTCGGGGCGAGTCTCGAAATCGTATGCCTCCCAGGTGACTTCCGGGGTGACCAGGAAATTTTCCGTGAGCGGCGGAGAATCCGTTTTCCACTCGAGGCCAGTGGCGGGCCAGGGATTTGGCCCCGCGACAACACCGTACTTCAAGG